>JAYUXE010000770.1:0-4009 GCA_043753165.1 Archangiaceae bacterium
TCCTCGACTCGGAACAGCACGACATGCTGCACGCCGTTTTCGATCGGCAGCGTCCACACGTACTCGTACGAGCCGAGCGTGGTCGAGGTGAGCGCGGTAAAGTTCGCTCCGTCGTCGGTCGAGATGCGCGGGTTGTCGAGCACCAGCGAGCCGTCGGACGCGTGAATCGTCGCCTTCAACGTGCCCGTCTGATTGGTCGACGTCATGTCCAGCGGAGCGTCCATCACGCAAGTCGGCGCCGTGTTGTCGACCTTGAGAATCCGCGTCGTCTTCGCTTCCTGCTTCTTGCTGTCTCGGGCGCGCGCAATCACCGTCGCCGACGAGCCATCGACCTTCGGCAGCGTGAGCACCTGGGTGAAGGTGCCGTCTGGGTTCAGCTTCACCGGCACGAACGTGCTGCCGTTGCCCGACAGCTCGACGACGGGCGGCTTCTCGTCGTCGGTCGCCTTGCCCTTCACCTCGACCGTGTCGACGGACACGAACACCATCTCAAGCGGCGCCTCGAGCGAAATCACCGGCTTCTCGTCGTTGACGCACTTCTTCTCGGCCGTGCACCGCTGCGCCGCAGTGCAGATTTCTTCGCCACACCGTTCAGGCGGCGGTGAGCAGCCGGCTCCGACTGCCACGAGGCCCAGCGCCATCAGAATTCGCGTCCGCATGGTGGCGAAGACTATCTCACTGCGGCCGGCGCGACCGCCGCTTCGACCTCTGGAAGAAGCTTGCACTTCCCATCCATCGTTCTTGCCCGTTCGAACCAATGGCGTGCCAGGTCGAGCTTGCCCATTGCGCAACAGCTGAGCGCCGCGACGCACGCGTTGGAAGCCCGGCTCTCCCGCGAAGTATTCACGGCATAGGCTTGCTCGGAGAAGGAAAGGCCAGATGCGTGATGGCCCAGCCAAAACAAGACGGCGCCGCGAGTCCCGATTGCCCACCCGGCCTGCTTGTTTGAGCGCAGTGCTTCTGCCGAGAATTGGTCCGCTTCGTTCTTCAGCTCGTCGAGCCGAAGCTCGAAGTTGAGCCACGCGATGTTGTTCCGCACCAGCGACCTGACTCCAGCTTCGACCCCTTCTGCCTGGTCGACTGCGATGTATGCGAGCCGTGCCTCCCCTGACTTGCCCTGCTTGAGCAGAAGAAAGCCTTCGTACGTCCGCACGAGGATGGAATTCGGCAGCCGCGCGCGCGCGTCAGCGATCAGCTTTTCAGCGGACTCCAGCTCTTTGAGTTCGATGAGCTCGCTCGCCTCGAACAGCGTCCCAATCACCGTCAACTCAGCCAGTCGCTCGAACCTTTAGAAGGGCAGGGTCAACAGTTTCAATCCGTCGGATTCAGTAGCGGCGTCAGGAAGACGAATCGGAAACAGGTTGCCAATGAGCAGCCACAAGTTCAGCGAGCCGAAAATGTTGAGCATCGCAGGGCGCGTGACCATCGCGCGAAACGAGAAAACAAATTCCACCGTCCGCAATGGGTCAGGCCAATAGAGGGCAATGAGGAATAATGCCGCCGACGTGAGCGGGCCACACAAGACCGCAAACCAAAAGCGCGGTCGCAGCCATCGGTCTGTATCGCTTCCGAACAAAGTCAGACCAACGAGCGGATAGGTGTTCAGTCGCAGTGAGGTTGTGCCGATCTTCCACCTTCCCACTCCAGGCCCAACGCCCAGAACGATCGACTTAATCTTCAAGCCAACGGCAGCGCCACCGACCGCGTGACCGCACTCGCGAAGTGCGAGCGAAACGGTTTGAGCGACAACAAGAACACGACGTTGAACACGATCCATCCGGTGGGTCGGTTTCCAAAGGCGATTCCGATGCCCGACAAGAAGATGGGCAGCCCGAAAACTCTAGTCAGAAGGCGCATCACCGGAACTCGAAGATGCCATCGCAGACGGTGTTCGCAAAATGTAGCGCCGTCGTTCAGGGCACGAACACCTTCAGCGTGAAGCCCGTGTCCACGTACACCAGCGCAGGCTTGCCGAGCGCCACCGGCTCGAACACGGCGTTCAGCGGGACGGCGACGACGCCACCCGGCACGTCGGTGAACGTCCCATCGCACGCAAGCCGCATCAACTTCACGCTTCCGCCCGGCACGCGCTTCGCCGCGATGAAGCCGCCCTCACCGTCGCGCGACACCCGCAGCTGCTCGACCTGCGGAAGGTCGGAAGTGACTTGCACGCCGCAGCTGCGGCCCTGGCACCACGGCACGAGCCGCAGCTTCCGTGCGCCGTTCAACGAATCGTAGAGCGACACCGTGCACGCCTCGGCGATTGCAAATGACGCCGCCGGCTCGCTCGCGACATCGACCAACTGTTCCAGTGCGCCGGGCCCGCAGCTGCCGAACGTGCAGCTGAAGACCTTTCGCGAATACACGCCGTTGCGCGCAGTGACGGTTTCCCAGCGGTCGCTGGCAAAGCCCATCGCGGTCGGTGCCTCGAGCTGCAGCGCCGTCGTCCCCGGCAAGCCCGAACGCGCGTACGCGGACACGCCGCCCGACCACGAGAGAAAGCCAATCGAACCGAGGCCCACGCCCTCGGCCGTAAACGCCGCGCGCGGCACCACGCCGACCGTGCCCTGGGTCACCACGACGGGCGCCGGACCTTCGCGGCTCAGCGCGCGCCGTTCGACGAACAAGCCCGAACGAACCGTCGTCGCCGCGCTGATTCGCCGCGCAGACAAGTCGCCCAGAATCTGCGCCTCGCCGTACGCCGCGATGTCCGTGAAGTTGAAGTTCGCCATCGGGGGCACCAAGTCCTCGAGCACGCCCGTCTTCGGGTTCACCCGCGTCCAGCGAAACGTCGCCGGCGTCGACGGCGACCGCGTCATCAACGTCAGCACCCCGTCGACATCTGCCGCCGACTCGAACTGCCACACGTCGTTCGCGAGCACGCCCGTCATCGGAACCTTCGGCGCGGTGTGAAAGCGGACCTGCGGCGCACCAACGACCGGATTTCCGAACGCATCCATCACCGCGCCCAGCGACGCCGGATACACCGCATCCACTTCGAGCCCCGAAATCTCGAAGTGCCGCGCCGTCGTCCACGCGCCGCTGAGGCCAGGAATCATCAACCCCGGCCCCCCGCTGACGTCTTCGCTGAAGTCCACCGATGCGACGGTTGCCACATTGCGCCCTTCCACCGCTGGCACCCGCGACAGAACAAACGGAGGCACCCGATCCACCGCGAACGCCACCGACTCCGACGCGCTGTTCCCCGCACGATCGCGCACCACCACCGCAACCGAATACGACTTCGGGTTGTCCGTCGGCGACGTCATCACCACTGCGTTGTTCACCGTGCACGACGGGTCGCCATCCGTCACCGCCACCTTCACCTCGACACCATCGCCGTGCGCAAAAGCCGCCGCGTTCAGCCGCGCTCCATTCACCGGCGACACCACCACCAGCTTCGGAGCCACCACATCGACCGTCACCGCCCTCGACTCCCGCGCCACGTTTCCCGCTTCATCCACCGCCACCACGTCGATGCTCTGGGCCACGAAGTCGAGCCCCACCGGCGACCACGGCACCGACCAGACTCCCCCAACGACGGGAACCTCGACCGCCGCCGCAGCCCCCAGCGCCACCTGCACCTTCGCCACGCCCTGCGCAGTTCCACTGACCGCAATCGCCCGGCCGAGAATCGCTGCATCCACCGGCGAGGAAATCGTCAGCGCCGGCGGCACGACATCGACGAACACCGCATGCGACACCACCGTGCGATTCCCCGCGAGGTCGACCGCCGTCACCGTCACCTCGCGAGTCACCCCGTCGTCCCCCGGCGTCCACGCGAACGGAAAATTTGTGAACGCGACTTCCCCCTCGCCCGTGTTCACGCTCAGCGACGCGAGCCCCGAGCCATCGGACGCGGAGCCTTCGATGACTCCGGCCCGAGGGGAAAGCGTGAACGCGACCGCGGGCGCCACGTTGTCGACGCGAACCTTCACCGCCGCGCGCGTGACGTGCTTGCCCGCATCGGTGGCACGCAGGGTCAGCGTCAGGGGCGCTCCGTCCGAGA
>JAYUXE010000771.1:0-9127 GCA_043753165.1 Archangiaceae bacterium
CCGTCGACGTGGGTGACGGCGGGAATCTTCCCCTTCTTGTCTTCCTTCACCTGCATCACGAACAACATGTACGGGCTGTCGGGAAGCCCCGTCATGTCGAACCACTTGTCGGCTTCTTCCGCGAGGCACGCCGGAGCGAACGGCCGGAACCCTTCCCGCAACTTCACCGCGTGGTTCACGACGTCCTTCATGTCATCGCGGCGGGCGTCGGCGAGGATGCTGCGGTTGCCCAGCGCGCGCGGGCCCCACTCCATCCGCCCCTGGTACCAGCCGATGACCTTGCCTTCCGCCATCGCCTTCGAGACGTCTTCGTAGAGGTCCGCAGGCTTGCTGTGGGTGATTTTCTTGTCGAACTCGACCAGCGCGCTCTCGACCGAAGTGTCCGGGTGGCCCGGCCCCAGGTAGACCTGCGGCTTCTTGTTCGGGGTGCGGGGCTGCTTGAGCAGGTTGTGGTACCCGTACAGCGCGGCGCCCACGGACGTGCCCGAGTCGTGGGCGGCCGGGTGGATCCAGATCTGCTCGAAGAGGCCGCTGCGGGCAATCTTCCCGTTCATGCTGCAGTTCAGCGAAACGCCGCCTGCCATGCACAGGTACTTCTCGCCCGTCTCACGCTTCAGCTGCGTCAGCAGGTGCAGCACGGTGTCTTCCAGCGCTTCCTGCAGCGCCGCCGCGATGTCCATGTGGCGCTGCGTGACAGGCTCGTCCTTCTTTCGCGCCGGCCCCAGGCCCCGCACCATGCTCGGCGGATACATCGACTGGTTGTCGCGGCCCAGCAGGCCGTCGCGCGCCATCAGGTACGTGATCAGGCCCGGGTTCACCGAGAAGGTACCGTCGGCCTGCTTGTGAATGATGCTGCGGAAGTATTCCCGGTACGGCGCCGGGTTGCCGTACGGCGCCAGGCCCATCACCTTGTATTCGTCGTGCTTGTCGAAGCCGAGGAACAGGGTCGTGAACGCGTACAGGTAGCCGAGGCTGTTCGGCGCGTACGTCTGGCGCAGCACCTTGATGTCGGTGTTGTTCGCGACCGCCATCATTCCCGAGACGCTCTCGCCTTCCGCGTCGAGGGTGACGCACAGCGAACGTTCGAAGGGCGAGTCGTAGAACGTGCTCGCGACGTGGCACATGTGGTGGTTGACGGCCTTGTAGCGGTCGTCGCGCAGGCGCATGCCCATGTTGCGTTCGAAGGCGCGGCGGCTGCGGTCGTTGTCGTAGCCGGCGAAGCGGTTGTAGAGCTTCATCGCCGTGTTCGGGATCCACACCGCGGGGCGCGCCAGCAGGTTCATCTTCGAGCTGTTGTCGCGGTACTTCCCGCTGTGGAACATCTGCGGGTACGAGAAGTAATAGGTGACGAGGTCGAGCTCGCTGACGTCCTTGAGGCCCGCCTCTTTCAGGCAGAATTCGATCGCCGCACGGGGGAACTTGGCGCTGTGCTTCTCGCGCGAGAACCGTTCTTCTTCGCAGGCTGCGACGACGCGACCATCCACCACAATCGCGGCTGCTGCGTCATGGCCAGTGTCGAACTTCGAGGGGTAGCCGTCGAGGCCGCCGTTGTATCCGAGTACCTTCATAGGGGCGGCGGGAAAACCCCAAAAACGCAGCACGGTCAAGGGGGGTGGGCTTCTTCTTCAAATTCGAGGGGCCGATGGGTTGACCCCGCCGTGGCTCCTCGAATACGTCCTCCCGCCTGGCTGCCAAGGGGAGCTCCACGCATGTATTACAAGGTGAAGTACAACGAGATTTCCGTCAGCTATCTGCCTGAGCTCGATGGCGGCGGAATGACGTTCGGCCAGCAGTACCTGGGCGTGATTCGCGAGAAGGTCGGCCACGTCGGCCACGTGTTCGAGTACTGCGCGGGCCCGGGCTTCATCGGCTTCTCGCTGCTGGCGAACGGCCTGTGCGACAAGCTGACGCTGGCGGACGTGAACCCGGCGGCGATCAAAGCGGTCGAGGCGACGATTCGCGAGAACCACCTCGAAGATCGCGTGAAGGTCTACCAGTCAGACTGTCTGGACGACATTCCGGTCACCGAGAAGTGGGACCTGGTGGTGAGCAACCCGCCGCACTGGGACGGCACGGAAGAAAACTACAAGGAAGCGATTCGCCTGGTCGACCCGGGTTGGATCATCCACAAGCGGTTCTACCGCGACGTGAAGAAGTTCATGAACCCGAACGCGTCGATCATCTTTCAGGAAAGCTCGCACGCCACCAAGCGCGACGACTTCGAGCCGATGATCAAAGAAAACGGGCTCGACCTCGTCGAAGTGTTCGAAGCGCCGCCGGTGCCGCTGTTGATCAACTGGACGCCGCCGAAGTGGCTCGCGAAGCTGACCCGCGCGATCGCCCACCGCACGATGATGCCGATCGAGAAGTTGATGATGGTGAAAGGCGTCGAGAAGCTGCTGAAGGACAACAACCTGTACCGGAAAGTCAGCGCCATTCCCGGCCTCGCGCCGACGCAGTTCTATTTCATGTGGAGCAAGGCGATGCCTGCCGCTGGCGCCGAAGTTCGCGCGTCCCACGTCTCGCGCCTGCGCACCGACGACGCGCGCCCGCCGCTGAACTAGGTCGCCGGGTCGACGACGCGCGGCGCCATCAGCACGGGCAAGACGAGCAGCACGGCGGCGACGGCCATCACCTCGCCGCAGATGGCGGCCCAGCCGAAGCTGCGCAGCGCTCCCGACTGCGCCATCAGCAGCGACGCGTAGCCGATGGTGGTGGTCAGTGAGCAGAGGAAGATCGCTCCGCCCATCTTGGCGCACGCGCGGCGGGCGTCGGTTTTGAGCGCGTCCATCGCTCCGAGCAGGTTGACGACGTAGTCCGAGCCGATGCCGATGGTGATGGGCAGGGCCGCGAAGTCGAGCATGTTGAGCTGAACGCCCACGGCCAGCAGGTTCGCCTGGGCCAGCAGAGCGACGATGCCGACGGTGCCGACGACGAGCAGAATGCGCAGCGGCTTTCTGATGAGCAGCGGGCTGAGCACGAGGGCCACCAGAAGCGCGACGGTAAAAATGATGCGCGGCCCTTCGTCGTGCACGAGGCGAATGATCTCGGCCATGAAGAGAAAGCCGCCGCCAATCACCGCGCCCGGCGGCCGTTCGACCTTCGCGAGCTCGTCGACGAAGTGAAGGACGTTGCGCGAATCGTTGTAGTCGACTTTCAGTGACGGGTAGACGAGCACCACGCGGTCGGTGCGGCCGTCGACTTCGCTCAGCGTCGCCTTGAGCACGCCGGGCAGCTGTTCGACCGTCACGGGCGTCAGCGACGACTCGGTGAACAAGCGGTCGAGCCACGGGCGCGCCTTCTCGGGAATCTTTTCGCGCGGCACCGACGAGACGAGGCGCGAAATTTTCTTCAGCTTCGCGATGCGGCGTTCCTGCTCTTCAATCGGTTTCACCCACTGCTCGACCGTCTCGACCCGCACCGCCAGCGGGTCGGGCGTGTCGACGAAGCGGCGGCGAAGGTCGGCGGCCAGGGGCTCGCGCTGGGCGGGGTCGTCGACCAGCGCGGCGACGGGGCTCAACCAGATGCCCATCACCTCGGCGAGCTTCGCGTCCCACGAGGCGCTGCCGTGCTCGAGCGAGTCGCGGTTGCGCAGGGCCTGAAGGTCGGTTTCGTAGATGCCGTGCTTCAGGGCGTAGCGGACGCCGAATGACGCTCCAACCAGCGCGAGGCCGACGATGGTGGCGGCGACGAGGCCGGGCGCTTTGCGGTGGGCGAAGAAGCGAAGCACGAGGCCCTGGGCGCGGGTGGTGCGCGTCGTGCGGGGCGGGTTGAAGAGGGCGATCGCGATGGGCATCGAGACCATCGTGAAGGCCCAGGTGGTGATCATGCCGAGGCCGCCAATCCACCCGAACTGCGAGAAGCCGCGGAAGTCCGAGATGGCCAGGCCCCCGTACGCCGCGGACGCGGCCAGCGCGGCGGCGAGCGTGCCGAAGAAGGCCTGCTTCGACGCAAACAGCACGGCGTCGGGGCGCGACTGGTCGACGGGCCGCGCGCGATAATAGGCGAGCACCAGCAGCGGGAAGTTGATGCCGTTGCCCGCGATGATGGAACCGAGGAACGCGGTGTTCGAGTTGAGGTGGTGGACGGTGAGCCGGCCAATGGCAAAGGTGAAGATGAGGCCGGGCACGAGCGCGAAGAGCACGGTCAGCAGCCCGCGCACGGACCTGAAGTAGAGAAGGATGACGCCGCCGACCAGCAGGAAGACGACCAGCGAAGACAGCGCGATGTCGGCCACGATCGCATCGTGCTCTTCGATGATGTTGGCGAGCTCGCCGTTGAAGGCCACCACCAGGCCCGGTGGGTACGACGGCTTCATCGCATCCACTTCCTTTTGCACCGCGGCGACGAGGCGCATCGCCGGGTCGAGCTCGGTTTCCTTGCCGGCCAGCTGCACCATCATCACCACGCGCTTGCCGCCGGGCGTCTCGAAGAAGCCCGTCGGGAAACGGTCGTTGGCGCGAATCTCAGCGTCGAGCTTGTCTTCCACTGCTTCGGCTTTGGGCTTTGGGGCCTCTTCGTCTTCGAGGTCCAGGAACAGCGGGTTGGCCTCGAGCTTGGCGCGGTCGATTGCCTTCTCGGCCATCGCCATCGCCTCGTCGAACTTGTCGGTCGGCATGATGAGCGCGATGTGCTGGCGCGCCCACTCGCACTCTTCGTGGCAGCCAATCTGAATCTGCTTTGCCTCGGGCAGCTTCTTCGCTTCGAGCCGGGCCCCGAGCTCGCGCACGAAGCGGCGGTTGGCGTCACCGTCGGGCGACTCGACGATGACGATGAGGCGGCTCTGCGAGCCGAGGCGCTTCTGAATGGCCTCGATGGCGACGACCGCGGGCGCGTCGGGCGGCAGCAGCTCGGTGAAGCCGGCACGGACGTCAGAGAAGAACTGAACGGTGAGGAACAGCGGGTACGCGCAGACGGCCGCCAGGACGAGGGCGGCGAGGCGGGGGCTGGCATCGACCCAGCGCAGCAGTCGGACGAGGGGACTCACCCTGCCGCATTACCCATTCACGCGCCGAAGCGCGAGGGCAGAAAAATCAGGCCGGTTCGGCTTCCTTCGCGGGGGTGAGCACGAGCGCAGCGAGGAAGCCCAGGCCGACCCAGACGAGGACGGCGAAGTGAAAGAGCAAACCCATCGCGACGGCGCTGCCGCGCTCGAGGTGAAGGACCTCGGCCGTCAACGAGTAGCCCATTTCGATGATGCCGACCTGGCCGGGAATCGCGTCGCCGGCGGAGGAAGCGACGAGGCTGATGCCTTCGGAGGTGAGGCCCTTGAGCAGGCTGAAGGTTCCACCGACGGCGACGAGCAGCACCATGCGCTGCAGGGTGTCGACGCAGCGGCTCAAGACCAGCAGGAATACGGGCACGGTCAGCGGTTCCTGCTTTTCTTTGAGGTGGGCATCGACCTTCGAGCCCCACTCGGCGCCGCCGGGGAAGTACTTGCCGAGCTTCGCGACGAGGCCCGCGTGCCGGCCGGCGATGATGACGCCAGTGGCCAGCGCGGCGCTGACGACGAAGTGGCCCAGCACGGCCCAGAAGAGCCACGTGGTGCCGACCATCATCCAGGCCGCGACCGCGCAGGGAATCGAAATCAGCGCGTTGCCGATGAGCGTGACGGCCTGAATCTGCGCGGCTGCAGCGGCAGCACGGGGAGACCCGACGTAGCGCGAGAGCATCGCCGCACGGGCGGCTTCACCGACGGCGCGACCAAAGGGAAAGACGACGACCACGGCGAAGCTGAACATGCTCGAGCGCCAGACTTCGCGCGTCGGGATGGCACGCCGGGAATCGCCGTACAGCAGCAGCACGGCGTAGGACTCGAAGCCCACGACCAGCGCCTGCAGCAGCACGACGATGGGGAACATCAGCGGCGCGTGAAGCACCGCTGCCCAGACGGCCTGCGGATCCGAGTGTTGGATCAGAAAGGCCAGACAAGCGAAGCCCGCGGCAGCCGCAAGCACGCGCCCCACCTTGGAGCGCGCGAACGCCGAGAGCTTCTTCAGCACTTCTGAAACCGCCTTTGACTAGCTCGCCGCAGCGCGCCCGCCGGCAACCTTCGCGGCGGAAGCAGCAACGGGGGCCGTCTTCGAGACCTGCGAGGTGACCGACTTGGCCCACTTCTCGAGCATCGCGTACTGCTTGAAGAGGTCGTGCATGGGGCGTTCGCCTTCGGTCGCGTACGGCGACTTGAAGAACAGCGACATCTGGCGCTGAATGCCCTTGTCCCCGTTGCGGTGGGCGACGTCCATCAGGCGGAACAGGTCGATGACCAGCGGGGCGGCAAGAATCGAGTCCTTGCAGAGAAAGTTGAGCTTGATCTGCATGCGCTCACCGAGGAAGCCCTCGATGTCGATGTTGTCCCACGCTTCCTTCGCGTCGCCGCGGGGCGGGTAGTAGTGAATGTGAACCTGGTGGTTCGGCACCTTGTACCCGAGGATGTCGTCGATGACGCCGATCTTGCTCTGAACCTTGGTCTTGTTCGACTCGGGGTCGTTGAGCACGAGGCCGTCGTTGTTGCCGAGGATGTTGGTCGAGTACCAGCCTTCGACCTTGAACTCGCGAATGGCGAACGCCGGCGCGAGAACCGTCTTCATCATCGTCTGGCCCGTCTTCCCGTCTTCACCGCAGATGGGAATGCCCGAGGTCTCAGAGAGCTTCTCGAGCGCGGGGATCTTGCTGAGGCTGGGGGTGAAGTTGACGTGGGCGCAGTTCATCTTGCACGCGACGTACAGGTACTTCATCGACGGCGAGATGCGCGCGTCCGACGCGTTCAGCGCCGCTTCGAAGGCCGGCACCGTCATGTGGATGTCGGCGAGCTCGGTGAACTTCTCGGTCGAGGCGAGGTTGACCATGACGACGCGGTCGAGGTTGTACTGCTTCTTGAACGCGGCGATGTTGTCCGAGAGGATCTTGATTTCGTCGCGGAAGGTGTCGGCGCCGACGAGGTGCTTCCCAGCCAGACTGTGCAGGAACTTCGACGAGACGACGCCCGGCCACGGCTTGACCGCGACGAGCTCATCCTTGACCTGGTCGAGCATGTGCTTCGGAACCACGCCGTGGCTCAGCGCCGCGTCGTAGACCGAGTCCGCACGAAGATCCCAACCCGCGAAGACGAGCTTCTCGAGGGGGACGACGTCCAGCATCTTCGCAAGAGGTCCGTCGGTGAGCATGCCATTGCGCGGCGACAGCCCCTTCTTCATCAGGGCAACGCCCGCGACGATCGTGCTGGTAACCGCTCCGTTCAAACCGACAAAAACAATGCCAAGGGATTCGTTCACGTGTGTGTCCTTTTGAAGAAAAAATTACTGGTCTCGCAGGACCATTGCCTGCAGGAGTTCTCGACGACCTTGATCGATGATGCGTGGGAATTTGTTCTGGACGCTGTTCATGCCCATCTCACGCATGAACTTCCCCGTAGAACCCTTCGGCAGCGGAAAAACGATGGGGGAAAGGATGGCCACGTCTTTCGCGCGGTGCTCGCGGTAGACGCGGTTCTGAAGGCAGAGCTCTTTGTCGACCGCTGAGGTGAACGACTGCAGGTCGGCAGGCGCGCGATCGAACTCGACGAAGAAGAGGTAACGGCCCTTCGCGGTGCCGTCGATGCCGACTTCCGACGAGGCGGTGAAGTCGACCAGCGAGCAGGGGTTGACTCGGGTGGCTTCGCTGACAGCGCGCTCGAGCTCGATGAACGAGGTGAGCTCTTGCGTGACCGAGAGGACGCCGCCGGTGCGGCCCGCGAACTCCATGCGGTGCGGAAACACCGAGTTGAAGCGGATGACGTCGCCCATGTAGTAGCTGTACAGGCCCGACGAGGTCGTGACGGCCATCGAGTAGTCGACGCCAGGCTCGACCTTCCACAGGGGCACGCGCTTCGCGTCGGCCTTGCCGTGGTCCGCGCGCAAGACGAACTCGAAGAAGACGCCGCGGTCGGGAATCATCAGCATCTTGTGGTCGTCGGCGCGATCCGTCGCGGCGAATAGGCCGCCTTCGGTGGCGTTGTAGTTGTCGATGAGCGTGATGTGCCGGCCCATGCGTTCGTTGATGATGTTGCGGTACGGGCCGGCGTGAACGCCGCCGCCGAACAGCGCCGACAGGTTCGGCCAGATTTCCGCGACCGTCGACACGTTGCGGCCGCGCGCGCGGGCAGTGGCGATGAGCTTGTCGAAGAAGATCGAGAACCAGCACGTGGTGCCCGTGATGCCGCGCACATCGTAGTCGAGGTACGCCTCGGCCATCGCCGACAGCTTCTGGTCGTAGATTTCGATGTCGCGAACGGGGGGCTGCGGCAGCTGAATCGTCTTCGCCAAGGCCGGCATGTTCAGCTGCATCAGGCCGGGGTTCGACGTGATGCCGACGGGGCCGTCTTTGCGAATCAGCGCGGGCGGCAGCAGGCCCAGCATGTAGCCACCGGTTAGGCGCTTGTCGTTCGAGAGGTCGAGGTAGCGGGCGACGATGTCGAAGCCCGCGCGCTGCTGCCAGCGAATCTGCTCGGGGGAGATCGGCAGGTACTTGTGCGCGGCGCTGGTGTTCGAGCTGCCCGAGCTGTGCCCGTAGTTCTCGATGAAGCCCGGGTAGAGGATGTTGCGCTCGCCCTTGCGCATCCGTTCGAGGTACGGCTCGTAGTCGCCGTAGATGCGAAGGGGCACGCGTTCGGCGTAGTCGGCGTAGGTGCGTATGCCGTCGAAGCGGTGCTGGCGGCCGAACTCGGTCTGCTCACCGGCGCGCACGTGCTGCATCAACATCTCTTCCTGAACCCGCTGCAGCCGGCGGGGCGACGCGGCGATCCGGTTCCACTGGAGCACGCGAATCTTGGCGGCGGCCCAGAGGGCCGTGCCGGTCGCGAAGTCCGCGGGAGCAATAATCGGTCGCTTCATCGTTCTCACCGCGCGCCCACTAAGTCATGCGTCGACTGGGAGTCAATGGGGCCTCCCCCCAGTGAAAACGTCGACACGTCGCAGCTGAAATTCGGGGGCATCACGAGGGTCGCAAACGCATGTGCCAGGCCACCTTCAACCCCCGAAACTCTGGTGCCACCCGATCAGAACTGCGCAATTGCCTGCGCAACCCGCTGCGCAGATGCCTGCGTTCACCCCGCGCCCTTCTCACCGCAGCGACAAGAAAAAATTGTGGT
>JAYUXE010000772.1:0-3998 GCA_043753165.1 Archangiaceae bacterium
AAACAGTTCGCCGCGTGGGCCCTGCGCCGCGGCCTCACCGATGGCGAGTACTGCTCGGTGTCGAAGCACACCCTGACCTTCGCCGACGGCCCCGGAGCGTTCGCCGAGCTCGTCCGCGGCGTCCTCACCAGCGCTTCATTCACCCAGCCCCAGCTGCCGTAAGGAATATCGAATGCGCACCCCTTTCGATCGCCGGCTGCTCCTCAAGGCTGCGCTGTCTGCGCCGCTGCTGAAGACGTTGATTCCGAACCTCGCCTACGGCCAGGTGACGGCGCCTCCGAAGCGCATCGTCTTCTGGTTCCAGCCAGGCGGGGTGTGCCACGCGCACTACCATGTCGCTCAGGGAAGCACTGAGAGCAGCTGGTCGTATGACAACACCGGCGACCGGCACACGCTGCTGCCGCTGGTGCCGTTCAAGAGCCGCACCGTGCACTTCGATTCCGACGAGCGCGTCATCGACTCGGTGAAGCCCGATTCCGATTCGACGAAGCTTAGCGACGGGGACAAGCTGCCGTTCGGCCTCACCGACCTCGCGGGCTGCGTCGGCCCCGACGTCGACAAGCCGCCCGATGCGATGGGCCGCCCGACCCGCGAGCTCACCATCGGCCACCAGTGCCCCGTGTCGCTGCTGACGGGAAGGTTTCCCAAGAAGCTGCCGCTGGCCCAACGCATCGGCGAAGCGGTGTGGGACCCGCAGGGTGAATCGATCGACGTCGCCATCGGCAAGGCGATCGGCAAGGGGTCGGTGCAACTGGGTGTCTACGCGCAGGGTCCACAGTACAACCTGAGCTTCAGGAACAACGGCGAGCGTGTGCCGATCGTCGACGACCCGCGCCAGTCGTTCGACCGTCTCTTCACGGGCATCCCCGCGGTGCCCGGCGTCGACCCCGCCCGCATCGCGCTCGAGAAGAAGATGAAGCGCCGCGAGGCAGTGTTCGAGGCGGCCTACGCGCAATACCAGCAGCTCAAGCCGTCGTTGGTCTCACCCGACCAGGCGCGCCTGCAGCAGCACTTCGACGCGTACAAAGAGATTCAAGATCGTCTGACGCAGCTGCCGGGCGCGGGCGGCTCGAATTGCCACAGCCCGGCGAAGCCGCCGGCGGTGCTGAACCTCAATGACCCGATGACGATGCCGCAGCGCGGGAAGATGATGCTCGACCAGACCGTGCTCGCGATGGCCTGCGACGTCAGCCGCGTCTTCAACCTTTCGTGGACTTTTGCAGCCACGAACCAGGTGTTCAGCTTCCTGCCCGGCTTCGCCAACCCGGACCCGACGAACTACGTGCCGGTGCCCGATGGCCACCACCCGTTGAGCCATGACTCGTACGGCGCCGGCCTCAAGGTCGTCACGCCCACCAACCAGGCCGCGTTCGAAAAGAAGCGCCGCATCGAACGCTGGTACGCCGAGCAGCTGGCCTATTTCCTGACCCAGCTCGACGCGGTCAAGGAAGCCGATGGCAGCTCGATGCTCGACAACACCATCGTGGTGGTCGTGAACGAGATGTCGCATTCGGGCGCGCACAACAACTCGAACATGCCGATTCGGCTGTACGGCAATGCACGCGGCGCCTTCCCGACGGGGCGGTACCTCGCGCTGCCGCAGACGCCGCTGAACAACCTGTACGTCTCGCTGGCCAACGCGATGGGCGTGCCGATCACCACGTTCGGTGAGTCGCGCTTCGACTATCAATACGTGGGCCCGTCGACGAAGTGGCAGTGGACGCCCGTGAAGACGCTGACTACCGGGCGGCTCGCGCAGCTCTGAGCGTGATCGGCCCCGTCGCAGGGGCGGGCAGAATCCACGCCTTCGTCCGCAGCGAATCGCTTTGCTTCATCAGGTCGACGGCCGGGTCGATGAAGGTCTGCGCAGCGCGGCCATTCAACGAGACGATCGCGTCGGCGTGCACTTCGACGTCGCCTTCGCCCTTCGCCCGCCAGTCGTCGCCGATGTGGTGCGCGAGCTGAAGGATCAGGTCGGGCTGCACCGACATCTCGCGTTCCTGCACCCGGGTCAGGTACTGCGCGGGCGACACGTGCCACTCGCGGCCCGTGGTGGGCGAGCGCACGACGAAGGTCACCGAGCCGTTCTTCTCGCGGGTCATCACCCGCCACGAGAACCGCATTCCCTGCTCGTGCCACGAGACGTCGCCGCCGTAGAGGTGCGTGCGCAGCGGCATCGCGATTTGCACGAGGCACCAGGCGACCACCGCCCAGCCTGGAAAGGCGCCGGCCTGCGGTGATGGAACGACGAAAGCCGCCCGCCGCAGCAACGTCCTCGGCCACGACGCATCGAAGAAGACGAGCGCCGAGGTGATCATGATGATCGGGAACATGCCGATGGGGAACAGCAGCCAGGTCGCCGCGTGAAAGCCGACCACCCCCACGAACGCCAGTACCCGCGTCCGCTTCCACATCAGAAAGAACGGCACCGTCGAGTCGAACAGAAATCCGCCCCACGCCGCCGCGAACGCCACCTCCCGCACGTCGAGCACGTGTTCCATGCCGGGCAAGACGGATCGCGCGGTGAGCCAGATGCTCAGCGGCTGCGCGTGCAGCAACCAATCGGAATTCAGCTTCGCCAGCCCCGCGAAGAAATACACGGTCGCCACCTGGAACCGCAGCAGCCAGGTGCACCACGCCGGGAAGGCCTCGCGCTTCAGCGACGGCCTGCGCCACAGGTCCAGAGAGAAGGCCGTGTGCAACGGCATGAAGGCCATCAGCAGCGCGAGCAGGCTGACCAGGTAGTAGTGGTTCAGGTAGTTCGAGACGTCGATCAGCTGAATCCAGGTGAAGACGACGAACAACGCGGCGATCGCCACCCGGTAGAACAGCCCCGCCGCGACCATCAACCCCAGCGTCCCCAGCACGGCGAACAGAACCCTCACGCCGTCTTGCGACAGCTGCGGCACCCAGCCGAACCCCCAGTACGTGAACCGATAGCCGGCGAAGAGCTCGGGGATCCACCCGTACGCGAGGAAGCGCACGGACGAGATGGCGACCAGCAGCCCGAACACGATCCGGAACGCGACCAGCGCGGCCGGGTCACGGGGGGCCAGTGCTTTCTCAGTCATTGTCGCCTTCGAGCGATTTTGGAACCTCGAGGTCCAGCACGCCCGGAACCTCGGTCTTCAAGATGTCGGTCATCGCCTTGATCGCGTCGTAGAGCGCGCGCACGGAAGCAGGGTCCGTCGTCAGAGCCGGGCCGAGGTCCGCCTCTTCGATCGCCGCCAGTGCCGTTTCCGAGGCATCGGCCGCAGCGATCATCCGCGCAGACATCGCGTCGGCGCCCACCGAGATCAACAGGTCATCGAAGCCCGGGCCTTCGTGGTTCGCTTGACAGCCCTGGAAGATTCGCCGGAACCCATCGAGGTTCGCCTTCACATTCGCCTTCGACCGCGCGGCGTGTTGCGACTCGAGCAGGTCGAGGCAGGGCGGGGTGGCGCACCCACGCAAGCCGATGGGCCGCGCGAGCTTCATGTCTTTCACCTCGTGCTCAACGTAAAACAGCGCGTTGCTCATCGCGTTGATCGCGGCCAGCTGCGTTTTGTAGAGCCCATTCGAAGGCCCGGCGCTGGTCAGCGTGGCCTGGAACCCGCCTTCCCACTTCTGCACCAGCGCGTCGGCGCGCAGACGGACATCGATCGTCGCCGCCAGGGCGTAGGCCCACCGGCGTTCTTCGCGTTCGGTCTGGCTCAGCGCTGCCCACGTGCCGTTGGCGACGATGGGCGAGTTGGCGGGGCAGGCCGTGGCGCTGCCTTCGTAGAACAGCAGGTATTCGACCGCCGCGAGCCCACGCCGGTTGATCAGCTGGGCGGCGATGTTCGTCACGTACCCCTTGGCCACCAGCGTCTCTTCCGTCGCGCAGCGGCTCGTCAGGGGCCACGCGTAGATCTGATCACGAAGGTCGCCGCCGCCCGGGTTCATCGACGACGACGCCGGCCCGATCTGCATCACTTCGTTCACCTGCCACGCGTCCATCGCCACGTGAAACGCCGCCC
>JAYUXE010000773.1:0-1569 GCA_043753165.1 Archangiaceae bacterium
CGACAGGCGCGCGAGGGTGACGGACCAGTTGAGCGCCTTCGACGCGTTGTTCAGAAAATCGAGCGCGAAGTCGTGGTCCCACGTCTTCAACCGTTCATCCAGCAGCGCCTCGAGCGCGGCGCGGGCTTCGACGGCGTTCTTCTGGTCTGCCCGGCCCGAGGCCCACGCGATGACCTTCGCTTCGCTGTCGCGCTGCTTCTGCAGAATCTTGCCGCGTTCGATGCCGGCGACCTGGCCCTGCGCGTTTTTTCGAACGTTGATGAAGCTCTTCACTTCGTCCGAGACGGCGATGGTTCCGTCGGGGCTGCCCTTCGTCGCGTCTTCGAGGGTCGAGATCCATTCCGTCGTCCATGCCTCACGCGCGGGGAAGAACTTCTGAGCCCGCTCGTCCATCTCGCGCGCGAGCAGGCCGCGGTAGCTGATGCCGGGGTAGCCGAGCACGGCCACCGCGTCGCCCGGCTTCACGCCCTGCGCGCTGACGGGGAAGAAGTATTGCGGGCGGTACGGCTCGCCTTTGGCGGTGTACGCGCGGACGAGCGAGAAGTCGCCGGTGTGGCGTGGCCACGACCAGTTGTCGGTTTCGCCGCCGAACTCGCCGACGCCGCGCGGCGGGGCCCAGACGAGGCGCACGTCAGAGAGCTCGTCGAAGACGGTGAGCGTGAATGAGACTCCGCCGTCGAAGGCGGCGAAGGTGCAGCGGGTGGCAGTGGCGCCGGGGCCGGGCGGCTCTTTCTCGCAGTCGGCCACCAGCGACTTCTGAATCGTTTCCATCGCCTGGAAGCGGGCGAGGTCGGACGTGGCGGCATCGAGCGCGGGGCGGACCTGCGCGGTGACGTCGCGAAACGCGCGGGGCACCTGAATGCGAAAGGCCTTCGACGCCTTCTCGTCGGCGCGCGTCTTCGCGAGGTAGCCGTCTTCGAAGAGGTTGGCCTGCGGCGTCGAGTGCTCTTGAAGAATCGAGACGATGCAGTGGTGGTTGGTGATCAGCAGGCCGTCGGCCGAGACGAAGCTGCCGGAACAGCCGGGAAGCTGCACGGCGTTCGACAGCAGGCCGGTGCCCTTCTTCTTGTCCCAGAGCTTGTCGAGGGGCAGCGAGAAGCCCTGCGCCTTCACCCACTGGGGGCCCTGCTCGAGCACCTGTTGGGGTGTCCACTTGCCCTCGCCGCCAAAGGCTGGAATTCCGAGGAGAAGTGCGGCGAAAAGGATTGGGCGCATCCCCCGGGTATCCGCGTTTTGACGGCCTATCGACAATCGAAAAATAGGAGGCTTAGGCTCGGCCCCGCGAATGAACCGAAAGACCTTGCTGATGATGGGAATGCTTGCGGGCTCGATGGGCTGTGGGCGTTCGACGCCGTACACGTATCCTCCAGGAACCATCCTCCCTGGTGATCCGATGACGAGGCTCCTGCCCGACGGCGGGGTCGAGCCCATCATCCCCACCCCGATGGTGATGTGCCGCCCGGTCGACAGCGACAAGTTCCTGCTGCCGCCGAAGACGAAGAAGCCAATCGACGTGCTCTTCGTCATCGACGACTCGGCGAGCATGAAGAACGACCAGGAAGCGGTGGC
>JAYUXE010000774.1:0-9113 GCA_043753165.1 Archangiaceae bacterium
GTTGTCGGGCACCGTCGACACCATTCGCGTGACCTTGCCGCCGCCGGGCGCGAACACGGGCGCGCCCCATCCGAACCAGTCTTCGTTGCGAGCGCCATCGCCCTTGTACATGCGGCCCTGCTCATCGGTGACCACGAAGTCGTAGCTGTAGCGCATGAAATTGCGGTTCCACTTGAGCGCCTGGGCCATCTCATCGAGCAGCGGCAACCGGCGGTGGTGTCCGTAGAAATCGTGCCCGTCGTGCACCAGCACCGGCCCGGTGACCGGCAGCGTAAGGCTGACTCTGGGCGTGAATGCGCGCGGATGAAGCAGCAGCTGAGCGGTGTATTTGCCTTCCTCGTCGCCCACGTCGAAGCGGAAATCGAAGCGCAGGTTCTCGAGCTCGAGCCCTTCTGGAAATGCGAACAGCGGGTTGAACACCAGCGCCTTTTTCCCTCCGCCGATGACGCGGTTCGGCACCACGGTTACGCTCATGCCGTTCGCGCCAACGCGGTACTGGGCGAGCAGTTTGTCTCCCTTCCCGAGCACCGACACCTCGAGGCTGCTCAGCTCGATCTGCTCGGCGCTCTGGTTGTGGATCTGGAAGTCACAGCTCAGCAATTGCTGATGCTTTCCTTTTTCGATCAGAGGCTGCGCTGGGAGCACCGACACGGAAACCGTCGGGGGCGCCGCCCAGGACACCGAAGAAGCACTCAACACACACGCATACATCGCCGCCCGCCATCGGTGTCCCATGGACCTCCTACGCGCGAGCTCCGAACGATTGCCTTCTCCTGGCATCCCCGCGACGATTCGCGAGGTTCACGCAAACCATGGGGATCAACAACTTCCACTTCGGCTTCGCGCGGCCCGAGCCGATGACGAATGGCGAGACCGTCGTCGTCGCTGCGTCGCGCGATGTTCAAGAACGCGGCTTCGCGGGCGTCGCCGACGACTGGGCCACGGGGTTTCAGTTCGACCTCGGCGCAATCGCTGCGGGCGCAGAAGCGTGGGCCGGCTTCGTCGTCGGCCACCAAGGCAATCCATTCGCTGCGGCCGAGACGCAGGCCTGGCTCGATGCGTACGTCGCGGGTCGCGGGCCGAAGCAGCTGCTCGATGATGAACGCGCGGCGTGGGCGGCGTTCCAGACGGGCGTGAAGGTGCCGGCAGGACTCCGCCGGGGGTCCAAGCGGCCGTGAGCGAGCAGGAAGAAGCGGCGATTCGGGCGGCGCCCGACGACGTGCGCGTGTGGAGCATCTACGGCGATTCGCTGGAAGCCGATGGAGACCCCCGCGGCCAGTGGGTCGGCCTGCAGCTCGCCCGCGAGGCGTCGCCGAATCCGCAGCTCGCGAAGGCCGAGCGCGCGTTCTTCGAGGCGAACAAAGACTGGTTGCTCGGCCCCGAGCTGCTGAAGCTTTCGGACAAGGCCGTGTGGCACCGTGGCTTTCTCTATTCGGCCGAGGTGGATTCGCGCGCGTCGCTCGAGGCGCTGCTCGCGCATCCGTCGGCGAAGTTCCTTCGGGCGGTGGTGCTGAACCCCGGGCCCACCGATGACTGGTCTTCGTTGATCGAAGGCGCCGCATGGGAATCGGTGACGGCGAAGCTCGGCGCGATCAACCCAAACGTGCTGCTCGCGTTGCCGAACCTCATCCGGCTCGAGCTCGCGCTGCCGTACGCCGACCTGCCCGAGCTCGACTGGACACGCGCGGCGCGGCTGCAATCGCTGACCCTCGAGCACGCAACGCCCGACCCACTCAATTCCCTGCTCGACAACCTTCCGGCCCAGCTGCGCGAGCTGCGGCTCGAACGCTTCGATGGCCGTGCGCTCGACGTGCTCTCGGCGCACAAGAACACGCCGAAGCTCGCGTTCGTTGCGGTCGATGGGCAGATGCCGCTGGAGTCAATGGACGCGCTGGCCATCGGCCAGCTGCCGGCGCGGTTGCTGCTGAATCAAGACCCGGAACCCGAAGCACGGCTCGTCGCCGCGCTTCCCGGAGTCACCGAGGTCGTTCACGGCGACGGGCTCGAGACCGCCTGGCTCGTGCTCGACACACCGCAGCTCGAGGTCGAGAGCCGCGCACTGTTGACGCGCCTCGCGCAGGAATGCCGCTGCGAGCACCTCATCGCTTTTCCCGCCTCGGTTCGTTTCCCGAGTCGCACCGTCACCGTCCTCCGCCTTCACAGCGACGACACGACCGCAGCGCTGCTTCCGTCGATGCTCGCCCATGCGCTCGCGAAGGCGCGGCAGGTTCGCTGCGGCGTCTTCACCGTCTCGACCTCGAACGACCTGACGCGCGGCCTCGTGTTCGGGGGGCCGGTGGTCGAGAAGCCGCCTGGCAAACGCGCGCGGCCACGGGTCGAGCTCGCCGCGGCGCACAAAAACGAAGGCGGTCATTACCTGCGCGACGAAATCGTCCGCGAGATGCTCGACCACATGCTCGGCTTCGACCCCGGGCTCGATGCCGTCAATCGCATGCTCGACGCCATCGACGAGTCGCTGCCCCTCGTGTTGCACGGAAAGCCGACCAAAGAGCTGCCGCCGCTGCTCACCGAGGAACCGGCCGCTCCCGAGCCGGAAGAGGAAGAAGAGGAGTACGAAGACGTCGAGCAGGATGACGAGCAATGGGACGAGCCCGACACGCTCTTGCCCGAAGAGCTGCCTCCCGAAGCCGAGCCCGAACCGTCGATGATCGACGTTCCGCTTGCGCAGGTGCAGGCCGCCGCCGAGGAAGAAATCGAAGACGAAGAGGAGGACGAGGCGCCCGACGCGTTCACCGCCGACGAAGGCGAAGTGTGGAACGAAGGGCCCGTCGACCCTCACGAAGACTGGGAAGAAGAGCCTGTCGACACCAGTGAAGAGCCGGTGCCTCCGGATGCGGTGGTGCCGACCGAGGTGGTCGAGAACCCGTTGCTCATCGTCTGCACGCGCTGCCTCGCGCACTCGGAAACGAAGCAGTGCACGCAGTGCCGCGAGCAGCTGTGCGAGGCGTGCATGCCCATCGGCGAAGTCTGCCGGCAGTGCGCCGCGTGATAAGGCGCGCCCATGCGCCAACTCTGTCTGACCGTTCTCCTCTGTTCCGTGGCCGCGCAGGCCGACGAGGGCATGTGGCTGTACAACGACTTCCCGGCGGCGGCGGTGAAGCAGGCGTATGGGTTTGCTCCCGATGCGGCATGGCTTTCGCGCGTGCGGCTCGGCTCGCTGCGGTTGGCGAATGGTTGCTCGGCGAGCTTCGTCTCGGCCGACGGCCTGGTGATGACGAACCACCACTGCATTCGAAGCTGCCTCGAAGACCTCTCGACGCCCCAGCGCGACCTGCTGACGGTTCCGTTTCTCGCGAAGACGCGTGAGCTGGAAGAGCGCTGCCCGAAGGTCGAGGCCAACCAGCTCATCGACATCACCGATGTCACCGCGCGCGTGCTCGCCGCGACGAAGGATTTTGCCGGCGCCGACTACCAGAAGGCGCTGAAGCTCGAGCAGGCGAAGGTCGAACAGGAATGCGCGAAGGGTGACACGAAGCTGCGCTGCGACCTGGTCACGCTCTTCAACGGAGCGGCCTTTCATCTCTACACCTACCGCCGCTTTCAAGACGTGCGCATGGTGTTCGCGCCCGAGTTCTCGATGGCCGCGTTCGGTGGCGACCCGGACAACTTCAACTTCCCGCGCTACGGCGTCGACATGGCGTTCCTTCGCGTGTGGGAAGACGGCAAGCCGCGCAAGAGCCCCGAGGCGCTGAAGTTCGCGAAGAAGCCGGCGAAGGAAAACGACCTCGTCTTCACGTCGGGACATCCGGGCGGCACGGAGCGCAACCGCACGGTCGCGCAGCTCGAGTTTCAGCGCGACGTCGGGCTGCCGTGGACGTTGCTGTACTACGCGGAACTGCGTGGGCGGATGGATGAGTGGATGCGCGGCGATGCCGAACGGACGCGCGTCGCGCGATCGAAGCTGCGGTCGGTGGAGAACTCGCTGAAGGCGTTGCGGGGAAGGTACGAGGCGCTGGTCGCTCCGGGGTTTCTCGAGAAGAAGCGGGCGGACGAAGCAGCGCTGCGTGCGAAGGCGCCCGAGAAATCGGCGGGCGCGTGGGATGCGATTGCGAAGGCGATGGCCGACCTGCGGCCCATCTATCCCGAGCTCAAGTTCAAGGAAGGCGGCGAGGCCACGTCGGGTGAGCTCTTCGCGTACGCGCGGCTGCTGGTGCGCAACGCCGAGGAATCGAAGAAGCCGGCGGGTGAACGGTTGCCCGAGTACACGGACGCGCGCAAACCCGTCCTCGTTCAGCAGCTGACCGGGTCGGCGCCCATCTCGAAGGACCTCGAGAAGGCGATGCTCGGCTGGTCGCTGACGCGCATGCGGAACCTGCTCGGAGCCGATGACCCGTTCGTGCGCGATGTGCTCGGCAACAAGGCGCCGGACGACCTCGCGGCCGAGCTCATTGGCGCGACGAAGCTCGACGACGCGGCGTTTCGAAAAGACGTGCTCGAAGGGAAGGTGGCGATCGACGCGGACCCGCTGCTCGTGTTCGCGAAGAAGCTCGACCCGGCGGCGCGAGCGGTGCGGAAGAAGTCGGAAGACACCGTCGACGCGGTGCTGAAGAAGAGCTTCGAGCTCGTGGGTGAAGCGCGCCGCGTCGCGTACGGAACGCAGGGATACCCCGATGCGACGTTCACGCTGCGGCTGAGCTACGGCGCGGTGAAGGGGTACGGCGCCGTGAAGCCGTACACGACGGTCGGTGGTTTTTACTCGCGGCTCACCGGCAAGTTCCCGTTTGCCGCGACTGAGCCGTGGCTTGCGGCCCAGAAGAAGCTGAAGCCCGAGACGCCGTTCGACGTCATCACCACCAACGACATCATCGGCGGCAACTCGGGGTCACCGCTGGTCGACCGCAACGGCGACGTCGTCGGGCTCGTGTTCGACGGCAACCTGCAGTCGCTGGGCGGCAACTTCGGTTACGACGGGCGCGAGAATCGGACGACCGCGGTGCACGGTGAGCTGATCCTCAATGCGCTGCGTACGGTGTACGGCGCAGACGGCGTCGCGAAAGAGCTCACCGCGCGGTAGAGCGCGGCCTAAGGCGCGACGCGATGCACCAGCGCCCGCTGCGCGGCACCGAGCCCGATGTGCGGACGGGCGGTCTGCATCATTTTCTCGGCCTCGTCGGCATCCTTCGCGAGCCCTCGCGCGACGATGAGCGCCGCGGCCATCGTCGCCGACCGCCCGTGCCCTGCGGCGCAGAAGACGAACACGGGCCCGGGATGCGTCGCGGCTTCAGCAACAATTTCTCGGAACCGTCTTTCACTCGGAGCAGTGCCATCGAGCGTCGGCAGGCACCGGTACTCGCCCTCGCGCACGGCCTTCGGCGGTTGCAGCTCGCACGTCATGTCGATGGTGAGAGTGACGCCGGGCGGGAACTTTTCTTTCGGTGACATGCGGCCGACGAAAATCCCTGGAGCCACCTCATTCCACGCGTCCTCGACGTGCCGGTTCTTCCAGGCGACCCATGCGGTGAGCAAATAGACCCAGTGCACGACCAGCGCGAACGGGTGAAACGTGCCGTTGTGCCGCTTGCCCAGCAGCCGCGCGCTGTTGACGGAATAGGACACGCCCATCAGCAGCAGGCTCACCCCGAGCCACGCCATCAAGATTCCGCGCGCCCCCAGCGCGACGCCCAGCACCGCGTAGAGCGACCCGAAGAACAGGTAGAGGACCTGCGCGATGCGGGGCGCGCGATCGCGGAACTGGTGGGGCTTCATCATCATCGGCCGGCGTCGGGGCGATCGACGGGACTCTTCCACTGAGCGAGGTCGGTGCCATGGAACTGAGCCATCACCAACCCGCCCAGCGCGCAGCTCGCGAAGAAGAAGATGATCGCTGCGGTGGTCCAGCCTCTGCTCACGGCGGCATTGTGGCGGCGCGCAGGGGCTGACTCCAGGCCTTCCTTCCGGCCGAGTTCGTCGCCACCACGCGCACGTAGCCTGCCGCTGGCACTTCGCACCGCGCCACGCGCCCGTACTGCTGCGAGAGAATCTTTCCGCCCTGGCCCACGCAGCGGAAGTCGGCGTCGGCGTCCGTCTCGATGACGATTGCCTGGGGCGTCACCTCGAGCTTCGAGAACAGCACGCCGGTCGACGCGTAAAAATCGCCGCGCGCCATCGCTGCGCGAATCGACGCGGCGTCCTTGGTCGCACGCACCATCACGAAGCCCAGGTCGCCCGGAAACGCAGGCTTTGCCGTGGCCGCGTCGTCGTAGTGGTGCGCGTCATCGGTTGCGGTGCCGTAGAGGGTAAGCCCTTCGCTCAGCACCGCATCCCACAGCGCCTCGGTGTTCGGGTGCGCTGCGTCGCCGCTGTTGTTGGAGTCGCTGGCCATGTTGGCGATCTCGAGGAAGTTCGCTCCGCGGCGCGTGAGCTCGGCCAGGACGGTCGCGTCGGCCGCGTACTTGAAGTTCGGGTGATTGATCTGCGTGAGTCCGGTCGTTGCCTTCAACGCCTTCGTGAAGAGCTCGACCCGCGTCGCGTCCTTCGCGTCGCCCATCGTGGGGGGCTTCGCGGGATCCACGAACAGCGCGTTGACGTGAAGCGCACACTTAAGGCCTGGCGGCGGAACCGGGTCGCACGTGTCGAAGTTTTGCGTCAGCTCGACGCCAGGAAGCATCAGCGTCCCATTCACTGCGGCCTGCTGCGTGACGTGGTTGTGATCGGTGAGCACCACGAAGTCGAAGCCGTGCTCGGCGTACCAGCGGCCCACGACTTGAGGCGGCGTCTGGCTGTCACGCGATTTGTTCGAGTGCGCGTGCGTCTGGCCTTTGAGGAATCGAACCGGGCCCGCTTCGACGGCGACCACCGGCGGCGCAGGGTCGACACCGATTCGGGGGAACCACCAAACGACGAAAGCACCGACGATGAGCAGCACCGGAACCGCCACCTTCAGGGCCTTCATGAAATCTCCCGCGCGAGCGCGAGCGCCGCCCCATCGAGGCGAAGTAACGCGACCTGCAGCCCATCGATGCGGGGAGGATTCAGCGACAGGACGCGCACACTGCGAGCCCCCGGCGAGAACACGCCACCGATGCGCAGCTTCAACGCCGCTTCCTTCAGCGCCCAGACGGCGGCCTGGTTCGCGACGCTGTCATGCGCTCCACACGCCTCGGCCTCGCCTTCCGAAAACACCCGCTTCGAGATTCGCGGCAGGCGCGCACCATCTTCGTCATCCGCGACATCGATGCCGACCGCGAACGGCGCAACGGCCGCGGCGACCCAGTGCGAAGTGTGGCTGATGTTCACCACGAGAGAAGACATCGCACCATCGACGTACAGCACTGGAGCGCCCGACTCGGCCGGAAGTACTTCGACGCGCGACGGCTGAACCGAAAACCCCAGCCTCAGCACTTCCTTCGCGGCGAACCGGCCGGCGCGCCATTCATCGGCTCGCAGCGGCCAGTCACGAAATTCCTCGAGCACCTTCTCTTCCCGAAGACCCAGCGAAACGGCGCCCACCTCGGAACGCCGCACCGCCAGCACCCAGGCGCCGAGCAGCTGAATCAGGCGATGTGCCGAAGCTTCATCTGCACGTCGGACGACCAGTGGTTCGCGAACGCGCGGACGCACGTCGAGAGGTAGCGCTCGTAGTTGTCGTAGAGGTTTCCACCGTCGGACATCTTGATCGCGCCCCACTTCTCTTTGATTTTCTTCTCGTTGAGGCGCAAGCGGCGCAGCCATTCAGCCGTCGTCTTGCCGTAGTCCTCGCGGCGCGTCTTCAGCTCGACGATTTCCCAGCTCTGGCCGCACGCGGTGACGAGCTCTTCGAGGCGCGGGTTCAAACCGCCCGGGAAGATGACGTCTGCCGTGAACTTCAAGTCCTCGAGGTCCTTGCGGGTGCGCGGCACGCGGTTGCGCAGAATCGCCTGGAACCCGAAGCACGCGCCCGGCTTCACCCACGTCGCGAGCTTGTTGAAGTACTCGCGGTAGATGGGCACGGCGAGGCCTTCTTTCTGCTGCGCCGGCGACACCAGGTGGTCAATCATCTCGATCGAGATGAGCCCGTCGTACTTCTCAGTCGGCGCGTAGTCCTTGTAGTCGACGGACCAGGTGGTCACGCCCGGCAGCTTGCGCGCCATGATTTCCTGGTGCTGCGCGTTCGACAGCGTGATGCCATGCGAACGCTTCAGCTTCCGATCGAGCGCCAGATACTCGAGGTTCGCTCCCCAGCCGCAGCCGACGTCGAGCACCAATGAGTCCGGCGTCGCCTCGGCGCAGTCCGCCAGAATCCGGCTCTTGTTCACCTGGGCCTGCTCGAGCGTGGTGTTCTTCTCGTCGTAGACGGCCGACGTGTAGTGCATGCGCTCGTCGAGCCAGAGACGGAAAAACTCGTTCGAGATGTCGTAGCCGACTTCGACTTCTTCGCGGGTGGAGGTCATCTTTGTTCCCTTCGGTGTGGTGAGAGTTTCAGGCGACGGCTTCCATCTCGCGGGTGAGCCGCTTGAGCTCTTCCGAGACGATGTCGGCGGTCTTCTTCAGTTGTTCTTCGCTGTGCAGCGAGCTGACGAAGAAGCGCAAGCGGGCGAGGTGCTCTTCGACCGCGGGGTAGAGAATCGGCTGCACGTTGATGCCGCGGTCTTTCAGCGAGTCCGACAGCTGCAGGCACAGCACCGAGTTTCCGACGATGGCCGGGACGACGGCCGAGTCCTTCGACATGCCCGTGTCGATGCCGCGGTCTTTGAGCAGCTTGAGAAAGTGCTTCGCGTTGTCCTGCAGGTTCTTCACGCGCTCGGGGTGCGCTTCGATTTGCCGCAGCGCCGCGAGGGCCGCCGCCGCATTCGGAGGACTGATGCCCACCGAGTAAACGAAGCCCGGCGTCGTGTACTTCAGGTACTCGACCAGCGCCGCCGTGCCCGCGATGTACCCACCGCAGCTCGCGAACGACTTGCTCAACGTCCCCATCCACATGTCGACGTCGCCGCGCACCACGTCGTGGTACTCGCCGATGCCGTGGCCCGTCTTGCCGATGACGCCGGCCGAGTGCGCCTCGTCGACCAGCAGCAGCGCCTGGTGCTTCTTCTTCACCGCGATGAACTTCGGCAGGTCGGGAATGTCGCCGTCCATCGAGTACGTGCCTTCGATGCAGATGAGCACGCGGCGGT
>JAYUXE010000775.1:0-3992 GCA_043753165.1 Archangiaceae bacterium
CGAACGACGACCACCTTCTCGCCACCGACCTCGACCCAGGTGCGCCGAATCTCAGGCCCATTGCTGCCATCGCGCCAGACGAGCAGCTCGCTGCGGTACTTCCCGCGCTTCAGGGTGAGCGCGCGTTCGGGATCCATCGACAAGCCGGCGGGTGTCTCGAGCTCGAAGCGGGTGACCAGCTCGTCGCCTTCCCACAGCTGCGCCTCGACCTTCTTCACCGTCGCGTACGCGCCCGGCACCTTCCAGACGATCGTGTGCTCGGTGCTGACGACGCCACCGCCGCCCTGCCAGAACCAGATGCCCACCAGGCCCAGCGCGATCAACGGAAGCCGCTTCCACAGCGGAGTGACCTTGCGTGGAACCTTCTGCGTCACTCGTCTTCTTCCTTCTTCTTCTTCGCGCCCCCGTACTTCGTCTTCAGCTCGTTGATTTGAACCTTGGGCATCAGGCTCGGCGCCTCGCCCTTCACGCGGTCGGGAATCAGCTTCACCTCGGCCTTGATCTCGACCGTCATCCCGGCCAGCGCCTTCAAGAACTCGTCGCGCAGCTTTTCCGACTGCAGGAACCGGCGAATTTCTTCAGAGAGCACGCGGCCGATCTGATCTTTCGTGTCGTTCGCCTGGCCGAGCACATAGGTCAGCGCCTCCTTCGGCAGCTTCAGCTGGCCGGCGAGGTTGCGAATGCCTTCTTCCGTCATGAAGACCGCGCCGAGGCCCGCGACGGCGACCTTGCGGACGAAGTCGGGGATCACGCCGCGAAAGCTCTTTCCATCTTCCGGACCGTCGTCGCCCGCGTCGTCCATCAACGGATCTTCGTTGGCGGGATCATCGGGCAGCATGGGCGGTTCCTCCGGCCTGGGCGGGGTTGTTTACGATCGGCTGACGCGCGCGCATGTTTTCCTGCGAGATGCGGCCGGCGATCTTCGAAGCAAGGTCCATGAACCGCTTCGCCTCTTCCGAGTCTGGCTTGCCGACGACGATGGGCAGACCATCGTCACCGCCCTGGCGGACGCTGAGCTCCAGCGGAAGCTCGCCCAGAAACGCGATGTCCATCATCTCGGAAGCCTTCTTGCCGCCGCCGGCCGAGAAGATGTGCGTGCCCTTGCCGCAGTGCGGGCAGAGGAACTGGCTCATGTTCTCGATGATCCCGAGAATCGGAATGTGCACCTTGTCGAACATCTGCTTCGCGCGAACGACGTCGGCGAGCGCAACGTCCTGGGGCGTGGTGACGAGCACGGCGCCGGCGGCGCGCACCTGCTGCGAGATCGACAGCGCCACGTCGCCGGTGCCCGGGGGCAGGTCGAGCACGAGGTAGTCGAGCTCGCCCCAATTGACGTCGCGGACGAGCTGCATCAGGGCTCCGTGCAGCATCGGGCCGCGCCACACCAGCGCCTGGTCGGGCTCGATCAGAAAGCCGATCGACATCACCTTGAGGCCGTGGGCTTCCAATGGGTCCAGCGACTTGCCGTCTTTGCTCACCGGCTTGCGGCGAATGCCGGTCATCAGCGGAATCGACGGGCCGTAAAAGTCGGCGTCCAGCAAGCCGACCTTCGAGCCGTGCCGCGCGAGCGCGCAGGCGAGGTTCACCGCGACGGTGCTCTTGCCGACGCCGCCCTTCCCGGCTCCGACGAGGACGACGTTCTTCACGCCCGGAAGCAGCGCATCTTTCGCGGCGCCCTGCGGAGCGGCACGCACCTTCGCGCCCCAATCGATCTTCATCCCCGTCACGCCGGGCACGGCCTTGAGCGCGGCCTCGACGTCCTTCTCGATCTGTCCTTTCAGCGGGCACGCAGGCGTCGTGAGCTCGATCTTCAGCGAGATGTGACCGCCGTCGATCTTCAAATCCTTCACCATGCCCGCGGTCACGAGGTCGATGTGGAGCTCGGGGTCCATCACTTTCGACATCGCGGCAAAGACGTCGCGCTCTTGTACGGTCATGTCGCCTTTGTTACGGCCGCGCGGGGGCAAGTCAAGCCAGCCATGAACCACGTCTCATGAACCACTTCATCGCGGGCATTCTCAAGATCATCCTGCTCGAGGCGTCGATCGCGTTGCTGCTGATCGACCGCGTCGTCGACGGCAAGTGGCCCCGGGCCCGCATCTGGATCGCGCGGGTGATCGCCGCGGTGATGGTGCTCGCGTGGACGAACTTCGGCGGCATGCGTGGCGGCGGCCACATGATTCACGAGTGGGAACAGTTCCATTTCTATCTCGGCGCGAAGTACCAGAAGGAAGTCGGCTGGTTCGACCTCTACAAGGCCGCCATTCTCGCCGACCGTGAAGGCACGCACATTCTCGACGACATGAAGGAGACGCGGGACATCCGCACCTTCGAGCCGGTGTCGATCGAGCAGGCGATGGCAGACGCGCCCCGCGTGCGCGCGAAGTTCAGCGACGAACGTTGGGCCGAGTTCAAGGCCGACTGGGCACGAATGGTCTCGGTGCCCATCGGGTGGCCGCGCGTCCTGATGGATCACGGCAACAGCAACTCGCCCGCGTGGGCCTTGATCGCGCACCCCATCGCCGAGCTGCTGCCGCTGACGCCGGGGAATCAGACGCTGATCGGTTACCTCGACATGCTGCTGGTCGCGGTGATGTGGTTCTTCATCTTCCGCACGTTCGGTGAAAGGCCGGCGCTCGTGGCGCTGACGATCTGGGCGGCGATGCCGATCGTATTCGACTACCTGGCGGGCAGCTTCCTGCGGTGGGACTGGATGTTCTGCCTCGGCATGGCCGTGTGCATGATGAAGAAGGAAAAGTGGGCCACTGCCGGCGCGCTGTTCGGCTTCGCGGTCGCGACGAAGCTCTTCCCGCTTTACTTCGGCGTCGCGCTGGGCATTCGCGCGCTGATCGTGATGAGGCGCGAGAAGACGATTCCCACGCGGTACCGCCGCTTCTTCGTCGGCACGGTCGCCACGGGCGCGGCCGCCGTTCTGCTCTCGTCCGCGATGTTCGGCGGGTTCTGGGTGTGGAAGGAATACAAAGAACGCATCGACGTCGCGCGAACCGAAAAGTTCTACAGCATCCAGTACTCGCTGCAGACGGTGTACCTGCAATTCACGAACAGCTCGGTCGGCGAGATCGTGAACAGCGGCGTCGTGTTCCCAGGCGAGATCAAGCAGGGGCGCAGCGACGTCGACATCGCGAACCAGGGGTTCGGCTTCTTCCTCGCGAAGGTCGTCTTCTCGTTGCTGGTGTTGATCTTGATTCTGCGCGCCTCGGACATCGAGGCGTTCGCGCTCGGGCCACTGCTCGTCTTCATCTGGCTGACGGTCAACATGTACTACTGGAACATGCTGGGCTTCGTGGCCCTGGGCCTCGCGTTGCGGAAAGAACGGCCTCCGCTGGGAGCGCTGATGGGGCTCCACGCGATCATGATGTTCTACTTCCTGTACCAGCACCTGAACCGCGGCTTCACCGAGGGCTACGCGATCGCGACGTGCCTCGCCGCGTGGATCGTCGTCTTCGCCGCGTACGAGTACCGCGAGATCAAGGGGCAGCTTCGGACGCTGCTCGGGCTGCCCGCGTAGAGGGCGGCCGAAGAAGCCCGATCACCCGATCGCCGCGAGCAGCGGGCCGACCAGCTTCGAATCGATCTTCGCCGCCGCCAACAACCGGCGCGCCGACGCGCACACGTCGGCGTCTGCGTGCTGCCCGATGGAAAGCAGGTACGGGTCGTAGCGCCCGCCGCTGCTGGTGCCGCCCGACTTGAAGGTGCCGGTGACGAGGCCCGCCCGCGCGCTCCATTCGACCGAGACGCGCGCGAAGACGAGCTGCACGTGGTGCGGGGAAGCGTCGCCGAAGGTCCATGCGAACAGCTCGGTGCCGTTGTCGCCCAGGTACCAGCGAACCGCCGCCCCGTCTTCATCGGGAATCAACGAGCCCGGGTCGATCTCGCGCATCGACGCGCCCCACGCCGCCAGCTGTTCGTCGCTGGGCTTCACTCGAGCGCCGCCACCTTGAAGCCGTCGCCTTCCCGCAGCAGCTTCAACG
>JAYUXE010000776.1:0-1562 GCA_043753165.1 Archangiaceae bacterium
CGCCACGTCGGCGGACTCGGGGTCGCGCGCAAAGAGTCGTACCTCAGCGGCAAAGGCTGGCGGCTCACCGACGACGGTTGGCTCAGTCAGGTGCCCGCCGCCGAGCCGCTGAAGCTCAACAAGGCGGTGCACCACCAGCTCACGAAGGACCTCACCGACGCGATGGCGCGGCTCGGCTGGAAAGTCATCGGGTACTCGCCCCGCGGCTACGTGAAGCTCGAGGACGTCGATGGCTCGCAGTGCTCGTTGCCGAAGGCGCTTCGGACGCAGGCCCGGCGAGAGAAGCGGCCCGTCGGCGAGCTCACGTACAGCTTGTTTCTCGCTGCGCTGCTGTGAGGACGTACCCTTCTTCACCATGCGACGACCCGCGGCAGCATTGGCCGTTCTTCTGTGCCTTGGAACCCTGGCGTACTTCGTTCTGCGTAACCCCGAGCCGCGCGTCAGCCCGCCCGCGCTGGTGGCTCGGGCCAAACCACGTCCAGTGCCCTCGACGCCAACCCCCGTATCGCTGGGAACCGGCCAGCTGTCGGGCCGGGTGTTCGGAGCCGACGGGAAGCCGATGGCGGACGTCGCGATCGACGTCAAGCCGGCCGCGGCGTTGCGGATACCCGATGACTGCCCCGGGATGATCGACGGGTGCACCTGCGGCGACCGGCTCGAGCCGAGCCTCGAGCTGCTCGAACGCGCCTTTCAGACCCTGGGCAAAGCGAACAGCGACCATGACGGCCGCTTCACCGTGAAGGGCCTGCCTGAAGGGCCGCTGCAGGTGCGCGGCTCAGACCTGCTGCACTACGCGACCGCCGAGGCCCGCGCGGGGGACGACGCGGTCGTGCTTTCGCTGGTGGAGCCGCTGACCTTGTCGGTGATGGTGAACGACGAGGACTACCACGCGGTCAAAGGCGCCATCGTCATCGCCAGCCTCGGGGGAAGAGTCATCGACTTCGATCGCACCGGGCTGGGCGGCGAGAACTTCCCCTACGCTCCTGCTGCAGCGAACGTCCGGGTCTTCGCGCCGGGGTTTGCGCCTGGCGTGCCCACGCTGGGTGCGACCGTGGGTTGGAACTTCGAAACCGAAGACGGCGGCGAATTCACCGTCTCCGGCCACCCCGTGACCCTCGAGCGTGGGGTCCGCGTTCGAGGGAAGCTCGCCTTGCCTGAAGGCGGGGCGATGGCGGGCGCCAAGCTGGTCGCGAGCGCTGCCGAAAACGGCGGTGACCGCCCTTGCGCCGTCGCGACCACTGCAGACGACGGCAGCTACGACCTCGGCTTGCTGCCCGGAAGCCAGGTCCAGCTGCTCGCGGCGGTCGACGGCCGTCATTTCTCGAGCACGTTCCCTGCTGATTCGCAGCCGCGCCAGGCCGATGGCGGGAAGCCGCCCCCAATCATCGAACAGCAACCCGTGCGCGGCCAGGTGGTCGATGCCCGCGGGGTCGGGTTGCCCGACGCAGTCGGTGCGCTCGAGTCATTCGGCGGAGCCACCTCGGTCGCGCTGAAGCTCGACGCCCAGGGTCGCTTCGAGCACTTCGTCGACCCAGGCGTGCTCACCCTGGAGGTGAGCCACC
>JAYUXE010000777.1:0-9092 GCA_043753165.1 Archangiaceae bacterium
CCTTCGTCGCGCACGCGCCGCAGATGACCCCGCACCGCCTCGACGGCCGCGATGTCGAGCCCGCGGGTCGGCTGCACGACGACGAGCAGCTTCGGCGCCGCCTCGAGCTCGCGCGCGACGACGAGCTTCTGCTGATTCCCACCTGACAGCTCGGCCATGCGCTTGCCTGGCTCGCGCGGCCGCACGTCGTGCGCCTCGAGCAGCTTCATCGCGCGCGCCCGCCGTGCCGCGAAGTCGATGAACAGCCCCTGCCCCTGCCGGCCGAGGTCCACGTTCTCTTCGACCGAGAAGTCAGCCACCATCGCGCGCCACTGCCGGTCTTCTGGAATGTGCGCGACGCCCAGCTGCTTCGCGCGCGCTGGCGTCAGCGATAACATCGGCTGTCCGCCCAACGAAATCGTCCCGCGCGTCCACGGCCGCAGCCCGGTCACCACTTCGGCGAGCTCGCGCTGCCCGTTGCCGTCGATGCCGGCGATTCCTAAAATCTCCCCCGCGTGCACGGTGAGGCTGACGCCCCCCAACCCGCGCGCATGCACGCCGTCGATGGTGAGCACCGCCGCGCCTACCGTCGCGTGGCTCGAAGTTGCAGGAACCGCAACTTGCTCGGACCCGACCATCAAGGCCGCGAGCGCCTCGGGTGACGTCTGCGCCGGCACGAGCCCATCGGCCACCTTCTTCCCGCGGCGAAGCACGGCGATGCGCGTCGCGAACGCGAGCACCTCTTTGAGCTTGTGCGAGATGAGCACCACCGACTTGCCCGCTTCCGACAGCGCGCGGGTGACGGCGAAGAGCTCATCGGCTTCCTGCGGCGTGAGCACCGCGGTCGGCTCGTCGAGAATCAACGTCGTCGCTCCGCGGTGCAGCGCCTTCACGATCTCGACCTTCTGCTGGCTGCCCACGGTCAAGTCGCTGACCGTCGCGCGCACGTCCAGAGCGAAGCCGAACTTTCTGGCCGTCGCTTCGACTTCTCTTTCGGCGCGCTGCAAATCGACGAGGCCGTTCTTCAACGGCTCGGCGCCGAGCACCACGTTCTCGGCCACCGTCAGGGTCGGCACGAGCGTGAAGTGCTGCTGCACCATGCCCACGCCGCGCTTCAAGGCTTCGCGCGGGCTCTTCAGCGCGACCACCGAGCCATCGAACCGCACTGAGCCCGCGTCCGGTTGGTACAGGCCGTACAGCACGTTCATCAGCGTCGACTTCCCGGCGCCGTTCTCACCAATCAACCCCAGCCGTTCACCGGGCTGCAGCTCGAGCGACACGTCATCCAGTGCGAGCGTGAGGGTCGGCCCGCATCGCTTGGTGATGTGCTCGAGCGAGATGCCGGGCATTTTCAGTTGGGAGGACTGAACGACTCCAGCTCGGCCAGGTTGCTCGGCACCTTCAGCTTGCCCTCGGTGATCAGCGCCCGAAGCTCGGCCACGCGCGCCATCGTCTTTTCCTTGTCGGGAAACGCGAGCGTCACGGGCGCCAACGACACACCGCCTTCCTTCAAGCCCATCACGCGATCGCCCGCGGTGAACTTTCCGTCGACGAGGTCTTTCGTTGCTTCGAACACCGCGAGGTCGACGCGCTTCACCATCGACGTGAGCATCGCGTCTGGAGCCAAATGCGCCTGGTCGCTGTCGACGCCAATCGCGAACACGGGCTTGCCGGCGGCGCGCGCTTCCTTCACGGCCTGAATCGCACCCAACCCGTCAGAGCCCGCGGCGTGAAACAGAATCTCGACGCCCTTCGAGATCAAATCCTGCGCGACCTGCTTTCCCGCGGCGACGTTGTCGAAGCTGCCCGTGTACGTGGCGAGCACCACGGCCTTCGGGTTCGTCGTCTTCACCCCCGCGCGGAAGCCCGCCTCGAACTTCTTGATCAACGGAATCTCCATGCCGCCGACGAAGCCCACCTTGTCTTTGGCGACGAGCCCCGCGAGCGCGCCCGCGAGGAAGCTGCCTTCTTCTTCGCGGAACACCACCGTGCGCACGTTCGGCAACGACGCCGGGGCGCCCTTCGCATCGAGAATCGGGGAATCGATGAGCAGGAACTTCGAGTTGGGGTTCGCCTTCGCGACGGCCTCGACGGCGTTCTCCAACATGAAGCCGGTGCCGATGACGAGGTCGGCGCCCTGGTCGACGAGCAGCCCGAGGTTCGGCTGGTAGTCCTCTTGCGCCTTGCTCTGCACGACCAGCGGGCGGATGCCGACGGCGACGACGCGGCCCTTCAACTCTTCCGGCACGGACGCGGCCACCTCGGCGGTCTCGAGCGTCACGTACTTGCCGCCGCTGAACTTCGCGCCCGCGCCCCAGGTCTCGAGCCCGCGCAGCGCCGAGTCGTTGAAAGACTGGTCACCGCGGCCGCCGATGTCCGTCACGAGGCCGACGGTCTTTGCGCCTTTCACCACCGCGGGCGGATCCGACTTCTTGCAGCCGATGACGGCGACCAACGCGACGACGCTCAAAAGACGGGTCATGGGTGCGGTCGGTTTACCACCCGCGTCTCGGCAGGTGGGTGTTTGTGCGTTGGCCGGCGACCTCAAAACGAGCACCGACTTCTGAGAAGATGCAGGCATGACCATCAAGCGCGCGACAAACAACCCCGTTGCTCCCCCGCCGGCCGCCAACGTGAGCCGACCTCCAGCCTCGTCGCCCGAGCCCGCTTCCGTCTCGAGCAGCAGCCACACGGGCACCGCAGCAAGTCATGCTTCGCTGAGCGCGGTGCTGGGGGGCGGGTCGCTCTTCAAGAACCTCGCGAAGACGGGTGAGGTGGCGGCGCTGAGCACGGTGGAGCGCGGCAGCCGCGGCCCTCAGGTTGCCCAACTCAAGACCCTGCTGCGTGACGCCGGGTTCTACCATGGCCCGATCAACGACGAGATGGGCGCGCAGGGCATCGAGGCGCTCCAGAAGGCCAAGCTCGCGCTCAAGCTGACCGGCCCAGTCGACGTCGCGGGGCCGACGACCTTCGCCGCCCTCGAGAAGGCCGTCGCGCAGGGCGTCACCTCGGGTGCCCCCCTGAGTAACGAGCGCAACCACCAGTTCACGCTCGACGAGCTGACGCCCGCCATCAACGCCAACGCACAGAAGTACGGCGTCGACCCGAAGCTGTTGGCCGGCATCATCAAGCAGGAGTCGACTTACAAGAACCACATCGTGCACGACGACGGCACCGGGCACGGGTTGATTGGCCTCGATGACAACGGCCTGAAGTCCGACTTCGAGAAGTGGTCGGGCACGACGGTCGGCACCGGAGCCGACGCGGCCTCGATTCAGCCCGAAAAGCAGATCGAGTTCCTCGCCAAGACCCTCAGCGAGGTCTCGAAGAGCTACTACCAGGGCGACCAGTTCGCAGCGGCGCGTGAGTGGCACACCGGGCCGGGCGGCGTGAACAGCGCCGATGGTCGCGAGTACGAGCAGCTGGTGCGCGGCCACATGGGCGCGAGCGACATCGCGAACCTGAAGCAGACCACGGCTTCGGCCGCGACGACGCCGACGGGCGCAGCGCCGACGCCGCCGAGCGGAGCCATCTTGGGGAAGGGAGACAGCGGGCCGTCCGTGAGCGCCCTTCAGCAGCAGTTGGTGGCTGCCGGCGCGTCAATCGAAGTCGATGGCGTCTTCGGCCCCCTGACGGAGGCAGCCGTTCGAGACTTTCAGCAGAAGAAGGGCTTGACGCCTGATGGCACGGTCGGGCCTCAGACGAGCGCGGCGCTGCAGGGTCTCCAGACAAACTTCAGAGCGGCCGTGGGCCTGGGCTCCACCACCGGCAGCACCACGAGCGCGGCGTTCGACGTGCGCGCGGGTTCCAGGGGCCCACAGGTCACCGAGCTGAAGACGGCGCTGAAGAAAGCCGGTTTCTACGATGGTGCGATCAACGACCAGATGGGTTCTGACGGGCTGGCGGCGCTGAAGACGGCCAAAGAGAAGTTGAAGCTCGGTGGAGATCCGGGTGTCGCGGGGGCGACGACGATGAAGGCGCTGCTGAGCGCTGCGACTGCGACGTCGACCTCCACGGGCCAGGTGAAACTGCCGGTGATGGCGCAGGGCTGGGGCACCGACTGCGGGCTGACCAGCGTGGCGATGATCGCAAACGGTCTGCGCGGCACGAAGACTGACTCAGCGCAGCTCGAGAGGCAGTACGGCTACAGCCTGATGCCCGCGCTCGAGGGCCTCGGCGTGAAGGCCGTCGACCACGGCAACCTGCACGCCGAAATCGCCACCGAAGATCAAGCGTGGCAAATCTTCTCGAACGCCGCGAGCAAGGGCCACCCGGTGCTCTTCGGCGCCAACAACGACTACGCCGACACGCATTGGTCGGGGGGTGCAGGTCACTACATGGCGGCAACCGGCGTTTCCGAGGTGAACGGAGTTCGAATGATCACCTTCAACGATCCCAACGGTGGCGTGGTGCGCACAGTGCCGTTCAACCATCTGTGGAACGCCGGCCTGCGCAATGACGGCAACTGCGTCATCGAGTGCAGCTGAGCGCTTCCACCGTCCGTCTACCACCCGCGTCTGCTTTCATGGCAAAGAGCAGCGCATGCGATGGATGGGAATCGGATGCAGCCTTGCCCTGGCAGCGTGCAGCGCCTCCACGAGCACCACCGGAACTGGCGGAGGCACAGGCGGCTCGGGTGGAGCCGGCCGCTTCACGTACACGTTCCAGCAGCGCGTCTTCCGAATCGACGCGCGCGTGGGAGCGACTCCTCAAAACATCAGCACCCTGTTCGAAAAGTTCGGCGCCGGTGCGACCGACCGTTGGCTCGTGCCTTCGCACAACGGCGCGCACTACCTCGTCTCGACCGATCGCCTGCAGTGCGGCAGCGGTGAGTGCCTGGCCTACGCACCTTCGTCCTTCGCCACGCTCGAGCTCGTGAAGGCCGGCGGGCAGGACGTCATCGTCGAAGGCATCCCTGCCATCAACAACGCGGGCGACACCATCGTCTACTCGGCGGCGGGCGGCCCGCACATGCGCGACCTCTTCGTCACCAGGAAGACCGCGACCGGCTGGGGCCCCGCGACGCTCATCACCGGATCGTCGGCCTACCCGTACAACAACATGCCCGCGCTGAGCTTCGACCAGTCGCGCGTGCTGTTCGACTGCAGCCAGGCGGCGTACCCGGAAGGCGGCGTGACGGACGCGTGCAGCGTGCGGCTCGATGGTGGGGGGCAGAAGGTCGTCGTCTCGTCGTCGACGCTGCCCAACTCGCGGCAGATGCACGTGCAGTTTCCGCGCGACTCGCTGGACGGCGTTTTGTTCGAGAGCGCGTGGCCGCAAGACGGCGGCTCGCCCGAGACGATCTGGCTGCGCAAAGACGACATGGCCCCGACTCCCATCGGAAGGAACTTCAACAACGCGGTCTCACCGTGCGGCCTTCGCGATGGGCGCTTCGGCGTGTTGTGGCTGGGCGGCCCTGGCAACACGGCAGGGAAGCACGAGCTCGCACTGGCGGCGCGCGACGGGACGGTGATTGGCGTGCTGACTCCGGGCGTCGACGTGGACGACATCGGCATAGGCTGTTCCGACTGACATGCGCCCTTACGAATTGATCAAGGCGAAACGCGACGGACAAACGCTGGACGCTGGCGACATCCGCGCGTTCCTCGACGGCTATACGAAGGGCGACGTGCCCGACTACCAGATGGCCGCGATGTGCATGGCCGTCTTCTTCAAGGGCCTGAACCCGGTGGAGCTCGGCGCGTGGGCGCGCGCGATGCTCGAGTCGGGCGAAGTGCTCGACCTGTCGGACACGCCGGGCATCAAGGTCGACAAGCACTCGACGGGTGGCGTGGGGGACAAGGTGTCGTTGTCGCTGGCGCCTCTCGCCGCGGCGTGCGGCGTGCCGGTGCCGATGATTTCGGGTCGCGGGCTCGGCCACACGGGCGGGACGTTGGACAAGCTCGAATCGATTCCGGGCTTCAAGGTGGACTTGAGCGTGGCCGAGTACCGTCGGCTCGTGCGCGACGTGGGCGCGTGTCTGATCGGGCAGACGGCGACGCTCGCTCCGGCGGACAAGAAGCTCTACGCGCTGCGCGATGTGACGGCGACGGTCGACTGCATTCCGCTGATTGCCTCGTCGATCATGAGCAAGAAGATGGCGGAAGGCATCGATGCGCTCGTGCTCGACGTGAAGGTCGGCAGTGGCGCATTCATGAAGACGATCGAAGACGCGCGCACGTTGGCGCGGACGATGATCGAAATCGGCCAGCAGATGGGAAAGAAGGTCAGCGCGCTGCTGACGGACATGGATCAACCGCTGGGCCGCACGGTCGGCAACGCGCTCGAGGTCATCGAGGCGGTCGAGATGCTGCGCGGCCAGGCGCCGGCCGACTACACGGAAGTCACGCTGGCGCTCACGGCTGAGATGCTGGTGCTGGGGGGCAAGGCGAAGGACGAAGCGGAAGCTCGGAAGAAGCTGCAGGCGGTGATTGCCGACGGCTCGGCCGAGAAGAAGCTGCACGAGCTGGTGAAGGCGCAGGGCGGTGACCCGGCGGCGATTGCGGACTTGTCGAAGCTGCCGAAGGCGAAGTCGACGGTGAAGGTGGGCGCAGCGTCGGCGGGCTTCATCACGGGCATCGACTCGGAAGCGATAGGTCTGGCCGCGATGGCGCTGGGAGCCGGCCGCGAGAAGTCGTCGGACAAGATCGACCCCGCGGTGGGGTTCGTGCTCGAGAAGAAAGTCGGCGACGCGGTCGCAGCGGGCGAGCCGATGGTGACCGTGCACTACAACTCAGACGCGAAGCTTCAAGACGTGAAGGCGCGGATTCTGCGCGCGTACAAGATTGGAACAGCGGCACCCGCGAAGCGTCCGCTGGTGTTGGAACGGATGGCGTAGCTTCAGCGGCCGAGCAGAAGATCGCGGGCTTTGATCAACGCGTCGCGCTGCTCGAGCACGAGCTTCTGCAGATCCGGCGCCATGCCGTGCATCTGCGCAGGGTCGCGGCTCGAGAGCTGCGCGGCCAGAGCGGCCTCGATGACCGCTGCCGGCGCACTCGGCATCACACCGAGCAACGCGGCCGCCTTGTGCTTCGCGCCCTCGAGCATCAGCCCCGGATTGCCGACGGTGGCTGCGAAGCGTGCGCCCTCTGGGTCCGAGAAGGTCTCGCGCACGGCGCGGGTCAGGTACACGCCGATCGCCGACAGCACCGCGCCGACGATCATCAGCGGGAAGAACATCCGCCTTCGCTTTTCTTCTTCGAACAACGTGCGCGAGAAGTCTTGTTCTTCGGTGGGACGCTCGAGACGGGCGAAGCCGTCACCAAGCTGGGTCAGCTGATCTTCCGAGTACGCCGAATAGGAATTCTTGGCGAGGGCGCCGAAGTAGATGGCGCCCCCTACGAAAGCCAGCCCCAGAAGACCGAAGAAGAATCTCACGGAGTCGGGTCGTAGCAGGCGTCCGGCTGGCATGTCGTGCTGCACGACAAGCGCGGGCCGCACTCGTAATAGTTCGCGCACGTGGCGCCCTGGGCCTTCCTTGCGGTGCACAGGCCGTTGCCCGTGTTGCAGAAGTTGTTGGGTCCGCACTCGCCGTCCTGAGTGGTGCAGGAGGCTCCAACGGCCTTCTGCGGCGCACAGGTTCCCTTGGTCGTGTTCGCAACGACGCCAGCGCAGTAGGCGTTGCTTTGGCAATGGAACGGGTACCAGCAAGGCTGGCCGACGGCGCTCAGCGGTTTGCAAGTGCCCGCTCCAAACGGCGTCGCGCTGTCGCAGAAGAAATCGAGCAGGCATTCGGACCCATTGGTGCCGGCGCATGAAGCTCCAACGCCGCCCGCGGCGGCACAGACGCCGTTCTGGCAGTACGCGGGACTCGCGCAGGCGTCGACCTGAGAGCAGGCCGACCCGATGGCGACCAGCGGAACGCAAACGTTGGCGCCGTTGCAGAAGAGGCCCGGCACGCATTTCTGTTTCGACGACGACGGGCTGATGGGAGCGCACGAACCATTGACTGCCACTGCCGCGCGGCACGAACCGGTCGGGGAGTAGTCATATTGGTAGAGGCCGGCGGCGCACTCGCGCGCACGGTAGGTCTGGGTCGTCGCGCCGAGGCCGAGCCCTGGAACGCAGACTGAGGGGCAGGTCGCGTTCGATGAAGTGCAGTAGGACCCGAGTGCGCACTCGCCGTCGAAGAAGCAGCTGCCGTTGTTGGGCACGAGGCCGGTGAGGGCGCCCACGCAGTTCGGGTTGGTGTCGAATTGCGGGTCGATGCAGCTGGACGTGTTGACGTAGTCGTCGAGACATCGGCGCGCCGCCGCACCGTCGAAGCTCGCGCGGCCGTCTTTGATCGCCGCCGCTTCTTCCAGACCGCAGGTAAACGTGCCGAAGAACCGTGCGTAGTAGCCGCTACAACCGGCCGCAGTCGCAGAGAGCCCACAGCGCGTCAGGTAGCCGCAGTACGCGTTCACCGAGTCGGCGCATGCCGCAGTGATGGTCGGGTACGGCGTACCCGCGTCGCCGCTGCCGCCGCCCGTCGCTGTGCCGCCACCCATTCCCGCGCCGCCGCCCATTCCCGCGCCGCCGCCCATTCCCATTCCGCCGCCCGAACCTGAACCGCCACCGGTCGCAGCGCCGCCGCCCGTCCCGACGCCGCCGCCCGTCCCGACGCCGCCACCCGTGCCAGATCCGCCGCCTGTGCCAGATCCACCGCCCGCCGCCACGCCGCCGCCTGCGCCAGATCCGCCGCCCGCCGCCACGCCGCCGCCGCCCGCGCCAGATCCGCCACCGGACGCACCGCCGCCCGAGCCGCCATCGGGGCCGCCGGGCGCACAGTTACAACCCGTGGCAAACGACACGACCAGCACCGCGACCGCGCCGAACAATTGTTGCTTCATCATTTTGGACATCCCCCGTTCCCTGACCGCGCCCAGTGCAAATCCGAGACCCACTTCGAAGCTGCGAGAATTTTTGACGGGCTGCGCAGAGCACGACGCGATTGTCCGGGCGGCTTCGTCGTGAATCGGTCAGTTCGCGACCGTGATCTTCTTCACCCCGCGCTTCTCGAGCAGCGGAGGCAACCTCTCGCGCTGATCCCCCTGAAGCACGAGCGCCTCGCCGTCGATCTGCCCGCCACAGCCCAGCGCATTCTTCAGCGACTTGAGCCACACGTCGCGCTC
>JAYUXE010000778.1:0-1561 GCA_043753165.1 Archangiaceae bacterium
AGCCATCGACGTGCCCGCCGGCGCCGACCTCGAGCCAGGTCAGCTCACGCAGCTGGACGCCTTCGCGAAGTCTCTGGCCCAGAAGCTCATCCCTGCGCCCGTCGTTGCCCCACCCGCCGACGCGCCCCGGGCAACGACGCTCGAACCCGTGCCTGCGCTCGCGCCGGTGGCCGTGGTGCGGCGCGTACCCGCGGGCCCGTCAGGCTTCCGTCGCGCGCTGCCCTGGATTCTTGGCGCCGGGGCCGTGGCCGCTGTCGGAACCTCGGCCGCGTTTCTGGGTCTGGGTCTTCGCGAGAAGAACGCCTTCGACGCTTCTCTCACCGGGGGAGTCAGCCGACTCAGAGGCTCCGAGCTGCAGGCAATCAGCAACCGCGGAAACACCGACTTCACGATTGGATTGTCGACTGTTCTGGTTGGGGCCGCGCTGGGCATCTGCGCTGCTCTGCTTTTTGCGACCCAATGACTTCTCGACTCAAAGCCCTCGCCGTCGCTGGCGTTCTGACTCTCGCGGGGTGCACCTGCCTCGACGCAAAGACGCTGCAGGGCTTCGCCTGCGAAGCCAACGGCACCTGCGCAGTCGCTGGCTTTCAGTGCTGTTCTGACCAGGTCTGCCGCGCATCGTGCTCGGTTGACGGCGGTGGCGGTGGCACGGGCGGAGGGGGAGCAGGGGGAGGTGGTGGCGCTGGAGGAATGGGCGAAGCCGCCGCGGGTCCGGGAAGCTGTTTCGACGGCCTCGACAACGATGGCGACCAGTCGACGGACTGCGCGGACCCCGACTGCAACGGAGCCGCCTGCCGCGCGAGCAAGGGACTCTGCGACGCCGTCGAGGTCTGCGCCGCTGCCGCCTGCCCCGCCGACGGCATGCGCGGGTCGAACGAGGTCTGCCGCGCCGCTGCCGGGGCGTGCGACGTCGCGGAAACCTGCACCGGAAATGCGGACGACTGCCCGCCCGACACCTTCGTCTCAGACGCCGTGGTTTGCCGCAGCGCCGTCGACGGCGGCTGTGACGTCGAAGAAAAGTGTTCTGGCGATGCGCCCGCGTGTCCCGTCGACGGGTGGACGGGGCTGGGGGCGCCGTGCCGGTCGAAATCGGGCATCTGCGACCTCGACGAGCAGTGCACGGGCGGTTCCCCCGCTTGCCCGAATGATGCCTTTTCGGCGAGCACGGTGGTGTGCCGGCCGGCCGACGGCGGCTGCGACGTTTCTGAAACGTGCAGCGGCGCCGGCTCGGCTTGTCCGGCCGACGCCGTCCTTTCTCTCAATGCGCCCTGCCGCGCCTCAGCCGGCACCTGTGACCTGGCCGAGGTCTGCGACGGGGTTGCGCCCGTATGCCCACCGGACATCGGCACGTGCCCCCCGACTCAGTTCTGCGGTGGCAGCTCGTGCACCAACAAGCTCACCAACGGCTCCAGCTGCACCTCGCCCGGCATGTGCACTTCGGGCAACTGCATCGATGGCTACTGCTGCAACTCGGGCTGCGGCGGTGAATGCGACCAGTGCAACTTGAACGGGCTGCTCGGCACCTGCTCGAACAGCCCCGCGTCGGTGGTCTGCCGGCAGT
>JAYUXE010000779.1:0-1559 GCA_043753165.1 Archangiaceae bacterium
GTCGAGGCCGGCGCGATGAAGGTGTTCCAGGCGCTGCTCGACCTGTCGTTCATGACGGCCGAAGAGCTCAAGATCATCACCGGCACGAAGATGAAGCCGCAGAAGCTGGTGAAGAAGCCCGCCGCCCGGCACGGAACGAAGGGTGCCCGCAAGGCCGCCCGCCCTGCCGCCCGCGCCGCCCGCGTCGCGGAGCCGAAGGCAGCGAGCAAGCGCAAAGGCCGTTAAGGAGTGCCGATGGACATCGAAGCGCTCTGTGCGAGCTCAGAATCGGCCGTGCAGTCGCTGCGTGCCCGCATCAAAGGCCTCGGCTCGGCGCTGGTCGCGTTTTCAGGTGGGGTCGACTCCACCTTCGTGTTGAAGATTGCGGTCGATGAGCTCGGCGACCAGTGCGTCGCGCTCACCGCCCTGTCTCCTTCCGTCGCTGCCGACGAGGCCGCTGAAGCAAAGGATCTGGCCCAGCTGCTCGGCGCCCGCCACGAGCTGATCGAGTCGCACGAGCTCGAGGATCCGCGCTACGCCGCCAACCCTTCGAACCGCTGCTACTTCTGCAAAACCGAGCTCTACACGATCACCGAAAAGGCCTGTGCGCGCCTCGGGCTGAACGCGGTGCTCGACGGCTTCAACGCCGACGACAAGAAGGACTACCGCCCGGGTCACAAGGCGGCCAACGAGCACTTCGTCCTCTCGCCGCTGGCCGAGGCTGGCCTCACCAAAGATCAGATTCGCGCCTGGTCGAAGAAGCTCGGCCTGCCCACCTGGGACAAGCCGCAGCTGGCGTGTCTCGCCTCGCGCCTTCCGTACGGCACGAAAGTCACGGTCGAACGGCTCAACAAGATTGGCGGCGCCGAAAAAGCCGTGCGCGCGCTCGGCCTCAAGAACTTCCGCGTTCGCTTCCACGAGCAGGTCGCCCGCCTCGAGGTCTCGGCCGAAGAGCTGCCGCTGCTGATGGAGCCTGCCCTTCGCGCGAAGATCGACGCCGCCATCAAGGCTCAGGGCTTCACCTTCGTCGCCGTCGACCTCGAGCCCTTCCGTTCAGGGCGGCTGAATGACGCGCTGCGAAAAGACAAAGAAGAGGGCGGTCTTTCGCTGCCCGTGCTCGCGGGCTAGTTTCGCCGCCGGCCGCTTCACCCGTTTCAGGGCTTCCCAGACCAAACAAATGACCCGTCGCTTCTTTCGCTTCCACGAACTCGTCGCGGTCACTCTGGGTGTGCTCTTCGTCGTCTCGTGCTCCAGCTCGGGCGCGGGGACGGGATGTGGCTGTATGGAGCCGCTGCCCTCTGGCCGGTACGTGGGCCCGAAGGTCGATGACGCGGTGAACCTGCGCCTCTCGCCCGCTGGCATCAACTACCTGAACAACAACTGGCAGCAGCTGGTGCAGATGTTCGCGCCAGGTGGGGCGCTGCAGATTCCCGTCGCCTGCATGAAGACGAACGTCGCGGTGCTCGGCGACGTCACCATCGCCGACCAGGGCGCGGCAAACGGCAACGGCAAGCTCGACGGCAACTGCACGGCGGCCGACCTGCCCGCGAACGTCACCGTCAACATCACTGGCTTCCAGC
>JAYUXE010000780.1:0-3977 GCA_043753165.1 Archangiaceae bacterium
ACGGTCAGCTGCGGCAGCAGGCGCGGGCCCGAGAAGAAGAAGTAGAGCTCGTCGCGGAAGGCGGGAATTCCGGTGGCCCCGAGCCAGGTGACGATGCCCGCGCCGAGGCCGATGCCGATTGCGGCGAAGACGAAGCCGAGCACCAGGGTCTCGACGATCACCATCCCCAGCACGAACTCACGCTGGGCGCCGATCGCGCGCATCGTGCCGATGACTTGGGTGCGCTGCAGGGTGGCGATGGTGACGCCGATCATCATGATGATGACGGCGACGAGGCCGACGACGAGGACGATCAACACCAGCGCGATGCGGAAGAAGCCGATGAACTGGCCCAGGGTGCCGGCCGCCGCGTCCCAGTTGATGACCCAGATCGCCGGCCGCGCCTTTTCAATCAACGCCTTCACCGACGCTTCGATGGGCGGCGTCAAGGCGGTGCGCTGGACCTTGTAGACCTGCTCGAGCGCGAGCACGTCGCGGGGGTTCGCGGGCTCTTTGCCTCCCCCCACCCTCTTCTTCTCGGCCTCGAGCACGGGCTTCAGCGCCGCGGACAGCGTGCCGGGCAAATCGGTGGCCTTGTCGAGCGCCTCGACGGCGTCCTTCGCGGGCAGCTGCACCGTGTCGCTCAACATCTTCTCGATCGCGAGGCGGGTGCTCTCGATCGCCACCGGGTTGTCGTCCTTCACCACGATCGCGGCGTGCAGCACGACGCCCGACTCGATCTCTTCGCGGCTGTAGATCTTCGTTTCCTTCTGGGCGACGGCTTCTCGGCGGCCGCCGGCGAAGGTGCCTTCTTCAATTTTGGTGGCGATGGCGTCGCCTTCCAGCGCTTCACCGCCACCGAACAGATCGTCCTCGGCGCTCTCGCGTGAGACCTTCTTGGCGTTCGTCTTGTCCATCAGCGCCTTGGCTTCCTGCGCGCGGTCGCTGGTGAGATAGCCGTAGAGGTCGCGGAAGCTGACCATGTCGATCAGCGCGAGCGCGCCCGACAGGGGCGACTTCTCGAGGCCCTTGAACTGAAAGGTGCCGTAGACCTTCACGTTGACGGACTCGACCGAACCCGAACGGCCAAAGCTCTTCAGGTTCAGCGTGTCGCCGACCTTGACGCGGTACAGCTCGAGCAGCGGCGCGAGCTCGGCATAGAAGAACGTGTAGCGCGCGTCGAAGTTCTCGTCGGTGACCTTGAAGAAGTCCTTCAGCAACACGCCGTAGTCGGCTTCCTTCGTGCCGAGGATCTTCTGCAGACGTTCGACCGCGATCGCGGTCTTGGCGCTGTCGAGCTGAAGAATGAACTCGCGGGTCTGGGCCTGGTTTTCGCGGACGAAGCGCTGCAGCTCTTTGTCATTCGTGTCGGCGATGCGACGGCCCGACTCACGCGCTTCCTTGATCTTGTCCATGCGGCGCGCGTTCTTCAGCTTCAGGTATTCCTCGTAGAAGAACTTGGGGATCAGCAGGCCGCGCTTCCCAGCCGGCACGCGCTCGCCGTCGGCGATTTCCATGCGGTCGAAGGTCGCCTGGAAGTTCTCGAGGTCGGTGCCGAGGTAGCGAATGAACAGCAGGTCGGCGTCGGACACCTGCGGGCTGATCTTGTTCTCGAGCAGCTCGAGGTGGGCGTACGGATCCTGATCGAAGCTGGCCCAGAACTCTTCCGTGTTGGCCGAGGCCAGCGCGGCGCGATCGCCTTCGTCCTCGGTGCCCTTCGCCATCAGCGCGGTCTGCCGTTCGGTGTCCTTGATCAGCACCGAGAGGATCTGGCGAACGTGCGCCTTGCTGTTCTCGATCTGCTGGTCGAGGTCGGCGGGCTTCACCTTGTCTTCGAGCTTCTGGCGGTAGAGGTTGCGCAGGCGTTCGAGCGTGAGGTCGACGGTGTTGCCGGAACCGAGGATGGCTCCGCTGGTGCCCATGGGGACGACGCGATCGACGTTGGGGATCTGCAGCAGCTTCGCCTTCACCGCGGGGAAGTCGTCGATGGGCGACAGCGTGGCGTCGCTGCCATCGAACTTGCCGTAGACCTCGAGGTTGTCCTTCGAGCGCGTCGAGTACAGCTGCAGGTGCCCGGTGACGCTGCCGACGATGCTCTTGCTCAACGAACGATCGAGGGTATCGAACAGCGAGCCGCCGACCACGAGCAGCACCGTGCCGAAGAGGATGATCGACCCGACGAAGAGGTTCAGCAGGCTGCCGAACAGGTTCCGCAGCGCGATCTGAACGAGGACGAAGGTTCGCGAAAGCATGGCGACCCTTTAGCTCTAGAACCCGCTGACGCCTTCAACAATCACCCCGCACCTTTGCGGCCACGGGGTTGGCTTTTGCCGAGGTGCCGAACATACTTTCTTCATGCCTGCGTCAAGCTCGACCCTCGTGCCCGTCTCGCTGGGCCCCAGCCCGACGATTGATGCGTACAAGCGCGACGTCGATCGCACCCTGCTGCGCGAAAATTTGAAACTGACCGCGGACGAACGCATGACGAAGATGATTTCTGTGTTGCGCTTCACCGAGGAGCTGCGCCGTTCAGGCAAAGCAGCCGCAAAGAAATGACGGACTTCGGGGCGCTGATCGGCACCCTGGTGGGTCGGGAGGTCGAGTTCATCGTCATCGGAGGAATGGCCGCCACGGCGCACGGTTCGGCGCATGTCACCCTCGACCTCGACATCGTTTACCGGCGCACCCGGGAGAACATCGAACGGTTGGCAAATGCGCTGGCTCCGTTCGATCCGTACCTGCGAGGCGCGCCTCCGGGCCTCCCTTTCGAATTCGACCCGGAGACAATTGGTCGCGGCCTGAACTTCACGTTGGTGACGACCCTGGGCGATCTCGACCTTGTTGGCGAGGCAACCGGCAACGGCACCTACGACGCGCTTCTTGCGCACACCGAGGTCTTCGAGGTGTTCGCACATGCTTGCAGATTCGTTGACCTCGAAACGCTGATCCACCTGAAGCGGGCCGCAGGACGACCAAAGGACCTCGAGCGCATCGCCGAGCTCGAAGCGCTCAGCGAAGAGAAGGCAAAGCGCTGACCTTCAGTCTTTGTGCGGCCGGAACAGGTCTTCGACGTCGTGCTCGGTCAGCGACTTGCCGACGTCCGAGTCGGTGCCGAGGACACCGGCGGCGAGCTCTCGCTTGCGCTGCTGCAGAGCAAGAATCTTCTCTTCGACGGTGCCGCGCGTAATCAGCTTGTAGCTGAACACGGGCCGCGTCTGGCCGATGCGGTGCGTGCGGTCGGTGGCCTGGTCTTCGACGGCCGGGTTCCACCACGGGTCGTAGTGAATGACGTAGTCGGCGGCGACGAGGTTCAAGCCGGTGCCGCCGGCTTTGAGCGAGATGAAGAACAGCGGCGGCCCGTCGGGCGCGTTGAACTGATCGACGCGGGACATGCGGTCTTTGGTGCGGCCGTCGAGGTACATGAACTTCAGCTGCTTCTCTTCCGCGGTGTGGGTGAGGATCTCGAGCATCTCGGTGAACTGGCTGAACACCAGCGCGCGGTGCCCTTCGGCCACGAGGTCATCGACGAGGTCGCCGAAGCGCGCGAGCTTGGCCGACGGCGGCAGCGCGGTGCCCGGAGGCAGCTTGAGCAGGCGGGGATCGCAGCAGACCTGACGAAGCTTCATCAGCGCCGCGAGAATCGAGACGCGCGACCGGTTGAAGCCGACCTTCTCGATGGTGTCGAAGACCTTGCGGCGGCTCTCTTCGAGCACTTCCTGGTACAGCGCGGCTTGGCCCGATTCCATCTCGCACCACGCGACGGTCTCGGTCTTCGGCGGCAGATCTTTGGCGACCTCGGTCTTGAGGCGGCGAAGGATGAACGGGTGGATGCGCTTCTTCAGGCGGTCGCGCACGCCCATGTCGCCCTGGGTCATGATTGGCGCTTCGAAGCGATCGTGAAACGCGTCGGCGGTGCCGAGGAAGCCGGGCATCAGGAAGTCGAAGAGGCTCCACAGCTCGGTGAGGCGGTTTTCCAGCGGCGTACCGGTGAGCGCGAG
>JAYUXE010000781.1:0-1557 GCA_043753165.1 Archangiaceae bacterium
TAGCCGGTGGGGCACGGGGCAGAACCGGGGATGCATTCCTGGTAGCGCTTGGGCGAGAGGCAGTTGGCGCCGTTGCACCACTTGCCTTCGATGCCGCAGCTGTCAGCGACGCCGGTCGAGGTGCCGAGGCAGGAGCAGCCGCCGTTGAGGCAGGCGACCTGTCCCGTTTCGCACGCGTTGCCGTTGCAGGTGGTGACGATGGGCGTGCACTCGAACGTCATCGTCGTCATGTTCTTGATGCACACGCCGGCGTCGCAGCCTCCGCAGGCGTCGACGCAGGTCCGCTTCACGGTGTCGCACCGCTGGTTCGCGCTGCAGCCGCCCGAGCACGCGTCGAGCGGGTCGATGTTGATCTTGCCGCCGTCAGGCAGCAAACCACCGTCGGTCGGGCTGGGGCCATTGGGACAACCACACAAGATGAAGGCGAGCGCGCTCGTGAAAACGGCGCTGTGACGGAGGTTCATGAAAGAGGATTTCCCTGAAAAGTTGTTCGGCCGCTGCGAAAGGCGGCGCACCCTATGAACGGGGTGTAGGGACTGTCAACACAACCCTAAACGGCCGCTTTAGAAGCTGGCCGTGATGCCCCAGAACAGCGCGCTGTACGTCTCTTCGGCCGCGCCGCCGCACTGGGTGTCGTCGCACTTCGTCCACTTCTTCCCCTGCCCGAAGAACTGGTCGGTGTAGCGGGTGTGGCGGAACCTGAGCGTGTAGCCGATGGGGCCCCAGACTTCGCCGCCCAGGCCGCCTTCGAACTGAAAGCCCGAGCCTTTGCCGCCGCCGCTGGGATCATCGAGGTTGCCGTAGCCGACAATCTCGTCGGGGCCGGGCTTCGGGTTGATGAAGTAGGTGAAGCCCGCTTCCAGGCGCGCGTACTTCGAGCCCAGGGGAATCGCGCCCTCGATGCCGATTTGCGGGAAAATTCGCAGGGTGCCCGGCAGCGGAACCATCGCCTGCGCGTCGATTTCGAACACGCGGCTGGCCACGCCGACGACAGGCCCGATGTACGCAACCAGGGGATTGCTGTCGGATCCGAAGACGAAGGGGAAGTGGTAGCCGATCTGCGCGTGCCAGCCGCGGTCGGTCGACACGACGTCCTTGTCGGGCGTCTCACCCGTGGGCGAGGTGACCCGAACCTTCGTCAGCGAGAAGCCCAGCGAGAAGCTGCCCTGCAGCATCAGGCCGCTGGCGTATTTGTTGTCCGAGAAGATGGCCAGCGGGAAGACCTCGAGGTGCAGCAGGAAGCCGGCGTACGGAACCTGCGGCGAGAAGTCGACCGTGTCGCCCGTGGGCTGCGGCATTCGCGTCTCGTAGTCCTTGCAGCTCAAGACGCCGGGCCGCGAGCAGTAGCTGCGCCACGTCGTGGTGCCGGCGAGCCACACGCGCACCCTCTTGAAGGCCTTCACCTTTGCCTTCTTTCCTTCGTTGTCGAGGTCGGCGTCGCGATCAGGCGCCAGGGGCTCGCGTGCGTCCGTCGAAGAGTTGGCTTCGGCTTCCTCTTCGCGGCGGCGCTTCTCGCGTTCTTCGGGTGACAGGTCACCGGGGCGGCGCGGCTGATCG
>JAYUXE010000782.1:0-3965 GCA_043753165.1 Archangiaceae bacterium
CCGGGGGGGGAAACACATGCAGGGATTCGCGGGTTTTACCGAAGACACGGTTCGCTTCCTGAGCGAGCTGACTTCCAACAACGAGAAGGCGTGGTTCGAAGAGAACCGGGCACGCTACGAGGCGGCCTGGGTCGAGCCAGCGCGGCTGTTCGTCGAGGCGTTGGGAGGGAAGCTGAAGAAGATTGTCCCGGGGTTGCGGTGCGAGGCGAAGATTGACGGCTCGATCTTGCGGATCAACCGCGACGTGCGGTTCAGCAAGAACAAGGCGCCGTACAAGGAGCACTTCGATCTGTGGTTCTGGGAAGGCGCGAAGCGCGCGTACGACGCGCCCGGCGTTTTCTTCCGGCTGCGGCCCGACGCGCTCGAGTTCGGCGCGGGCATCTACGGGTTCGGCTCGTCGGCGGTGGTGAAGAAGTTCCGCAAAGCGGTGATGGATGAGAAGTCGGTCGAGCATGTTCGCGCGGCGGTGCCGTTGTATCGGTGGCTCGCGGAGCTCTGAGGCGCTCCCAACGATCATCCCGAACGGAGTCGAGGGAACGCCACTGATCCGGCCTTTACCGACCCGCAGTGCGAGGAGGCCCTATCGCTGCGGGCCCCTCGACTTCGCTCGGGGTGACTGGAGGGCGGCGCTGCGGCACGGCGTATCAGCGCTTGCGGCGACGCAACAGCGCGAGGCCGGACAGCGCCCAGAGGAAGAGCGTGCCGTCGGTGCTCGCGCAGTTGCAGCTTTCGACGGGAATCATCTTCTTGCCGCCACCACCGGCGCCGCCCTGCCCGCCTGCTCCGCCGGTACCTGAGCCGCCGCCGGTTCCGATTCCGCCGCCGGTTCCAGTTCCGCCACCACTTCCGACTCCGCCACCACTTCCGGCTCCGCCGCCACTTCCGACTCCGCCGCCACTTCCGACTCCGCCGCCGGTTCCAGTTCCACCACCGCTTCCGACTCCGCCGCCGGTTCCAGTTCCGCCGCCGCTTCCAGCTCCACCACCGCTTCCGACTCCGCCGCCGCTTCCGACGCCGCCGCCACTTCCGACTCCGCCGCCGCTTCCGACTCCGCCGCCGGTTCCTGCTCCGCCGCCGGTTCCGCTTCCGCCTCCCGTGCCCGCGTCCTGGTAGCCGGCGTCGAGCGGAACTCCGCCGGCGGGCGTGAACTCGATCAGCAGTGCGGTGTACGCGGGAACCGAGATCGTCAGCGCTCCGCCTGTCACGGTGCCGCTGCCTGCGGCGGCGAGACGTGACGTGGGCCCGAACGCGAACCCGCGCCAGGCGCCCGAGCCGTTGACTCCGACGAACGAGAGGTTCGCCGTCTGCGCGGCCGCCGGATCTTTGTTCACCAGGATCAACGTCACGTGACCCGCGACGTCGTACGCCGCGTAGGCACCGAGCCGGTCGGGATCACTGCTGGCCGCGAACACCGACGTGTCGCCGAACTGCGCGCCGAGGCCGTCGAAGTTCCGGAACAGCTTGAACGCGTCTTCGCCAATGCCGTTGTCGGGCAGCGGCGGCTCGAGGGCTGCGAGGTCCACGCCTTCGCGTCCGAAGATGCCGAGCACTTCCGTTTGCGCGAGGGCGCCGCTGATGTGGTGCAGCGCGCCGAAGTTGTAGCTCGAGATCGCGATCTTCGTGCCGGGGTACTCGGCCGCAATCCACCCTTTCATCCGGTTCAAGATCTGCTGCTGTGAGGGACCACAGCAGACCTCCCAGCTCTCGACCGCGTACGTCGGGTCCCACAAGATCCGCGTCGAGCGCAGGCGCAGCCCGTTCGTCACCGCGTCCGTCATTCCGGCCAGCGGCCCTTGCGTCACCGCGACGTTCGGCGCCTGCGGGTACACGTGGAAGTCGAGGTAGTCGAGCATCCGCTTCCCGCGCAGCGTCGAGAACTGCTGCGCCTGCCGCAGATAGAACGGCGTGAAGTCGAGGCCGGCGTCGACCGCGTCGAACGCCGCGCTGTCGAAGTACTCGAGCCAGCCCCACGCGGCGGGCCCCAACGTCAGCGCATCGGGATCTACGTTCTTCACTGCCCACGCGTAGTCCCGGAACTTCTCGCGAATCTCCGCGTAGCTCGCGCGTTCGGGGTGGATGTCGCGGTGCGTCTGGTGCCAGAGGCCCGGCTGGTTTCCGAGGTTGTAGAACCGCACACCGCCGTCGCTCGCGCTGCCGTGCGTGCCGACGAGGTGCTGCACCCAGGCGCCGACGAAGCCCGCGTCAATCGGCACCGACGTGTCGTAGGGGTCGTTGCCGGTGACGAAGCCGCCGTCGTTCGAGAGAAATCCGTCGCCGCAATCGGGATCCGTGGGGTCCACCGAATTCTGCGCGCCGTAATCGCTGACGCGAAAGCCGCATGCGAACGGGATGCCCGCCGGGCTGTTCGGCTTCGCGACCCACCCCACCATCGGCACTTCGATCACGGCTTGCGCGCCGCCCTGCTTCGCGCCCTGGATGAAGAGGTCGACGAAGTCGGGGGTCGTGCCACCGTCTGCGCCGGCGAGGACGAGGTTGCGGAAGTAATAGATGTCGCCACCTTCGTTGGTGGTCGAAGCTTCCCAGTTGTAGCGGCTGACGGTGTTGCCGCCGAAGCGGCGAAGGGTCGCTCCGATGCGGGTGGCCTGGGTGTCGGTGCCGAAGTTGAGCCCGTAGATCAGTGGGGAGATTGGGCGGCGCCGGAAGGACGTGTTGATCTCGACGTCCGCAGCAGACGCGATGCCCGACACCAGGAGCCCCACCAACAAAGCGAACCGCACGGCCACACCCTAGCTCAGGCGGGGTTTTCGAGCAGGGCGTAGAGGACGACGACGGGCAACCCGGGTGACTCTGCGCGCACGAGGCCCCGGCCGCCCACGGCGACGGTGAGGTGCGAGGCCAGGGCCCACGCGAATCCTTCGTCGCAATGAAAGTGGTCGCGCCACAGCGCAGACAACCCGGCCTGCGTGTTCTCGGGCGCGCAGACATGGCGCACCTTCGCGGTGCACGCTTCGTCGAGCTCGGCGACCGCCCAACCCCACACCCACAGAAAATCCTCACGTGTGTAGCTGCCGACCAGCTGCGCTTTCGCGTGCGCGACGGTTCCATCGGCCGCGGTCAAAGTCAGGCGCTGGGTCGTTTCGTCGTAGTCGTGCGCCGTGGTGGTGCCGAGGCGCCGCGCGAAGTCACCCTGCAGCGAATGAAACGCGCGCTCGGTGCCGCGCAGCAGATCGAAGAGATCGTCGCTGAAGACCAGCGTCTCGAGGTCGGGCAGCAGCAGCCGCGTGAACCACCGCACCGCGCCGTCGGGCAGCAGCAGCTTCCATTCGACGAAGTCCTTGCCGCGCGAGACCTTCACCTTGCCGCCGTCCCACGGCTTGCCGCTGTCGGCGAGGACGCGCGTGAGCTCGGTGAGGCCTTCGCCGAGACGCGTGGCTTCTGCGCGGACGTCGATGTTCAGCGGGGCGCGGGGCGGAGGCTGCGTTGATCCGTTTCCCTTCGCGGACAGCGCGCCGACCCGGAAGCCCGCGGGCGAAGCGACGATGTCCAGATCGACCTCTGTCCACCCCGGCGGAGCGACCACCATCAAGCTGTCCTGCAGCGCGAGCGTCAGCGCCTTGAGGAGTTCCGAGTCGTTGCCCACGAACCGGCCCTTAGTTGATCGCCGAAGATTCTCAAGGGTCGAGAAGCCGCAACCGAAGGGCCCGCTTTCGCGACAACCAGGCGTCAGGCAAGGGGAAGAGGGTTGTTTCTGGTGCGCACCATCATCTGGACCGTCGTCGTCGCGCTGACTGCGGGCTGTGTCGGCACTGCAGAGATGGAGCTCGAGCCGGCGCCCGACGCGAGCGTCGTCGTTTTCGTCGTCCCCGATGCCGGGACGTCCCAACCCGACGCAGGAAGACCGGATGCGGGGACGCCGGATGCGGGCCAGACCGAGCCTTGCGCTGGCTTCACCTGCACCGCCGGCTCGCACTGCGTCACCGCTCCGACGCGCTGCGTGTGCAACC
>JAYUXE010000783.1:0-3965 GCA_043753165.1 Archangiaceae bacterium
TTGCGCCCGATCGAGACCTCGACCTCGACGCGATCGCCATCAATCGCCCGCTTCGCTTCCTCGGGCGGCAGAAACACGTTCTCGCCCTGCGCATCCGACGGGTGCACGAACCCGAAACCATCCGGGTGAACGTGCAGCGTGCCGACGATCGCGTTGTTTCTTCGGGGAGGGAGCGGAACCACCTGCTCGACCTTCACCACTTCCTTCTCGACCTTCTTCACCTTCTCTACGACCCTCTCTGCCTTCTTCTTCGAATGTTCTGGGGCCGGAATTGGCCCGATCAACGCGTACATCTTTCCTTCCTGATCCAACTGCCCTTCTTGAACCATGCGCGCCAGGACGCGCTTCAGCACCGATTGCTGACCTGCAGACAAGGAAAGGGCCCGGCCCAATTCCTTCAAGCCAAGCGGACGCCCCGCGGAGGCAAACACCTCGCGGACCTGCACACTGTCGATTTTCACTAGAAGTAGACCGTCGCCCCAACGCCGGGCGTGAATAAGAGGAGCCCCACCGTGCCGGATCGAAAGTTGACCGGCAGCGCGAACAGGGCCCGGACGTTCACCGAAAAATACTGCGAGAAGAAATACTCACCGCCGCCGCCCGCGTTCACCACCAGCGCGAAGTCGTCGTTCTTGTCGGTGAGCAGCTTGCCGAAGCCAACCTGCGCGGTGACGAAAGGCCGCACCGAATCGGTCGTCTTGCGGAACATCAAGTCTGCGCCCGCAGCGACCGTGAAGCCGACGCTGGTGTTCTGCGGGTACTGCGGAAAGGTGGCCGCTGCTCCGGCGTCGAGCGTGAGCTTCAGCAGATCGGTGACGAAGAAGCCGATGCCCACGGCCGCGGTGGGAAGGTTCGGAGACGGCGAACCGAAGAACGTGGCGCGAATGCCAAGGGTGCCCGCGCCCGCCGACAGCTTCGTCGGCCCAGGCATGACGGCCACCGGCCGCACGCCTGCAGCAGGCGCCGCTTCGACCGGGGCCGGCGTCGCCTCCGCCGGCTGAATCTCAGAGCCGATTTCCTGCGCGAACGCCGATGTCGCAATCACCGCCGACACCAGCGCCCAGCGGATCACGGAATTTCCCCTGGCTTCACGGTCACCGTCAGCTTGTACGTCTTGTGCACCTGCGTCGGGTTGAAGGCCTTCGCGAGGAAGAAGTCGACGTCGTGAACGCCCGGGTTGCGCGGCGTGAAGAAGAACTCACGCGTCGCAGGCCCGCCTGACTTGAGCTCGAAGTTGGCTTCGCGCAACGACACGCGCTTGGCCAGCGTGGGCTCGACGGCCCAGGTGTAGCCGGCACGCTCGGGCAGCCGAACCGAAAGGCCGCTGTTGAGGCGAACTTCGATCGCACCCTTTTCGCCGCGCGCGTCGACGTTCTTCAATTCCATTCCGTCGCGCATGACGGGCCGCACGTCCAGCGGGCGCGGCTCGCACGTCTCGACCATCACGGTGCCGCCCCAGCCCGAGGTCTTTTCGACCACGCCCGTGACGTACATCGTGCCGCCGACGTGCTTCTTGATGCCCTTCGCGTTCTTGCCCTGCAGCAGGAAGCTGACCTGCTGGCGGGTGCCGCCGTTCGAGACGACGAGGAAGAAGTCTTCGCCCGTCATTTCCAGCGTGCCGCGCATCGACGCGAAGCCCTTCATGCCGGCGCCCATGCCCGCGTTGCAGACCTGCTCGGTCTCGCCGGGCGACAGGTACTTGAGCTTGATCTCGGGCTCGACCGGAACTTCGGCGACCTCGAGCTCGGGCTTCTTCGCAGAGTACTTGCGGACCTCGACGATGCCACCGTGGTTGTTGGTGCGGCGGATGAGGCCGTTCACCGAGACCTTGTGGTCGACGTAGGCCGGCAGCACTTCCTGGTCGGGGCCCTGGAGGAGGAAGAACAGCTCGCGTTTGTCGCGGCCGATCACCTCGAGGTACGGGAAGCCGAGGTGGACGAACATCCGTCCTTTCAGCGAACCCTCGCCCTGAACGCCGCGGCCAGTACCGACCGAGAGGATCTGTTCCATCTCGCGCTTGGTCAGCGGTTCGACGGGGGGCGGCAGCTTCGACGCGCGGGGAAGCTGCTTGTCGGGAAGCGGGCCGAGGAAAACGCCATCGCGCCGCGGCGCTGACATCGCGGGCTCAGGCACCTTCTTCACATCGGCAGGCTTCGCCTTCGGGTCGGCTTTCGCCGCCTTCGGGTCGACCTTCGCGGGCTTCTCGGCCTTCACGGGCACCGCCTTCGTCGCGGCCTTTTCAGGCTTCGGCGGGGGTGGAGCCTTGACGGCCTTCGTGGGTTTGGGCGGAGCCTTGGCCTTGACCACCTTCGGCGGCTTGGCGGGCTTCGACTTCGCGGACTTGCTGCTCTTCGGGGACTTCGTGGCCTTCTTATCCTTCGCCAACGCGTCGCCTCTTTCTGTAAAAGGAAGCGGTCCTCTACGACTGTCCGGGCCACCTTGTCAATCGACATTCCTGAGTGATTCGGGCAGTTTCCGCGATCATGGCGTTATTGGCGGTGGAAGAGGCGCTCAAATTCATTCTTTCCGGGGTGGTTTCGCTGCCCGAAGAGACGGTGGCGATCGAGGCGGCGCTGGGTCGCGCACTGTCGAAAACCATCGTGGCTTCGCGGACTTTGCCCCCGTGGGACAACTCAGCGATGGACGGGTTTGCCGTTCGCAGTGCCGACGCGACCGGGCCCGGGGTGCGGCTGCAGGTGGTCGACCGAATCTTCGCCGGCGACCTGCCGAAAAAAGTGATCGGACCCGGCGAATGCGCCCAGATCATGACCGGGGCGCCCCTTCCGCCTGGCGCCGACGCGGTGCTGATGCAGGAAAAAGTGATCGCGACAGGCGATCAGGTCGAGTTGCAGGAAGCGGTGCCGAAAGGCCTGGCGGTGCGCCGCGCCGGCGAAGACACGCGCTCGGGCGAGCCGCTGCTGGTGGAAGGAACACCGATCGGAATCCCTGAAGCGGGGCTGCTCTGGTCGCAGGGCCTGACGACCGTCGCCGTTCGCCGCCGGCCGCGCGTCGCGATCGCGTCGACGGGAGATGAGCTGTGCACCATCGGCGAAGACCCGGGCGATCGGATCTTCGACACGAACTCGCCGTCCCTCGCCGCCGCGGTTCGCCGCGCGGGGGGTGAGCCTACGCTGCTCGGCCTCGCGCGCGATCGCCTCGACGACGTGAAGGCGTTGTTCAGCAAGGGGCTGGGCTTCGACGTGCTCATCACCAGCGCCGGAGCGTCCGTCGGTGAGCGCGACTTCGCCAAAGAAGCCCTCGAAGGCATCGGCGTGACGATGGACTTCTGGAAGGTCGCGTTGAAACCGGGCAAGCCGCTGGCGGTCGGGCGCAAGGACGCGACGCTCGTCTTCGGCCTCCCCGGGAACCCGATCAGCTCGCTCGTCACCTTCGAGCTCTTCGTGCGACCCGCCCTTCGCGCGCTGCAAGGCCTGCCGTCCGAAGTTCCGATGCTGCCCGGCCGCATCGCGACGCCGTTCAAGAAAGTGCCCGGCCTGCGGCACCTGGTCCGCGCGACCGTGGCGCTGAAAGACGGCGACCTCTGGGCGACCCCACTGGTGACGCAGAGCTCCGGGGCCTTGAGCTCGGCTGCGACATCGACCCACCTCATTTCCGTGCCCCCGGAAACCACTTCTCTTTCCGAAGGAGACCAGATCGTCCTGATTCCAGTGAGTTGGACTTGGTTGTGAAACCTTTGTTCAACTTGCGTATCTATGACGCGGCCCGTAATTCATGGGTGGAGGGTCTTTTCGCGATGAACAACACCAGCATGCTCCCCACGAAGAAGCCCTCGGCCTATCTCGAGCGCTTTTCCGAAGCCAACCTGCCCACCGCCCGGGGGACGTTCAGAATCATCGTGTTTCGCGAAAAGCGAAACGGCCGCGAGCACGTCGCGATGGTCCGCGGCGATGTCTCAGGCCACCCAGGCGTGCCCGTGCGCATTCACAGCGAGTGCATCACCAGCG
>JAYUXE010000784.1:0-3964 GCA_043753165.1 Archangiaceae bacterium
CCGCTGGCGAGGAGCTGAAGAATGCCGACGCCGCCGAAGTCCATCTGGGGCCGTTCGTCTCGTCTCGTGCAGCTCGCGGCTGGCCTCGCAAAGAAAGAAGTGCAGGCGAGGCTCAGCCGCGCCGACCAGCTGCGGATCCAGATTTCCCAGGCGAAGGACATCGTCGAGAGCCTCGGCCAGCTGAAGGGCGCGGCGATGAAGGCCGGCCAGCTGCTGAGCATGGAGCTGCGCGACGTGCTGCCGCCCGAGGTCATCTCGGTGCTCAGCCAGCTGCAGGCCACTGGCGCGAACGTCGACTTCGACGAGATTCATTCCATCCTGCTCGAAGAGCTCGGACCCGAACGGCTGTCGCAGCTGGACGTGTCACGCGTCCCGCTGGCGAGCGCGTCGATTGGCCAGGTGCACCGCGCGACGTGGCGGTCGCCCGACGGCACCATCTACGACCTGGTGTTGAAGGTGCAGTTCCGCGGCATCGCGAAGACCATCGACAGCGACCTCGCGCTGCTCGAGCGCATCGCGCGTCTCTTCCTCGCGGTGCAGCTGAAACATTTCGACGTCACCGCGGTGTTCGCCGAGCTGCGCGAAGTGCTGACCCGCGAGACGGACTACGTGCACGAAGCCGACGCGCTCGAGGCGTACCGCGTTCACGCCGACCGCGTCCCCGGGCTCAAGGTGCCCGAGGTGTTCCGGGCGTTGAGCACCACGCGCGTGCTGGCGCTGTCGTTCGAGCGCGGGCTGACGCTCGACGCGTACCTGGCGACGAATCCCGCCGTGGCCGATCGCGAGCGGGTGGCGCGGCAGGTGCTCGACCTCTACTTCCGCGAGTTCTTCGACTGGGGCCTGGTGCAGACCGATGCGAACTTCGCGAACTTTCTCTTCCGCCCCGACACCAAGGAGCTCGTGCTGCTCGACTTCGGAGCGACCCGCGCCTACCCGCCTGCGTTTCGTGAGCAGTACCGCGCCCTGCTGAACGGAACGTTGCAGCGCGATCGTCCGGCGGCGCTCGCAGCGGCCCATGCCCTGAACCTCATCTCGACCGACGAGCCGCAAGCGAGCCGCGACGCGCTGCACGCCCTGCTCGAAGCAGTGCTCGTCGTGTTCAGCCCCGCCGCGCAGCCCGTCGACTTCCAGGACAAACAGCTGGTCGAAGACGCGTCGGTGAAGCTCAAAGAATTCTACCAGCGGCTCAGGTGCTCGACGCCTCCGGCGCAGCTGCTGTTTCTTCATCGCAAGCTGGGCGGCGTCTACAGCATGGGGCGCGCGCTACGGGCCCGGCTCGATCTGCTTCCCTACGCGGCGCGGCTTCAACCCGATGGCAATTCCTAAACGCTACACGCACCTCATCGGCAGCAACTTCACCAGCGCCGCGTCCTTTCTCGGCTGGCGGCATTTCCACATCGTCGCGATGCGGAGAACCGGCGAAGGCTGGGAAGCCGAGGTCGTGTCGGCCGTCGAGCCGGTGACGCGGACCTGGGTCGACGCAGCATCGCTGTTCGACAAGGCCCAGTGGCACGCGGGCTGGGACCTGCTGAAAGACATCAGCGCCGAATCGCGATGAGCAACGAGCCTTTTTCTCGCGGATGAAGATCGATGCGCGTGGGCGGCTCGAAGCCGGCGTCGGCGAGCCAGCTGGAAATCTCGTCGAAGCTGTACGTGCGCGTCGCGGTCTCGACCAGCAGCGTGAGGCGGAAGGCGGCGTCGTAGACGTCCATCGGCGATCCCGAGAGGTACTCGTGAATCAGCAGCAGGCCCCCTTTGCGGATGACGCGACCCAGGTGCGCGACGACCCGGCGGTTGTCGTCGGCGGTCTGGTTGTGCGCGACCGACAGGTAGAAGGCCGCGTCGTAGTTTTCGCCCCAGTCCCCGTCGAGCAGGTTCCCCGGGCGGACGGTGATGCGATCGGCGAGGCCCGCGTCGGCCAGCGTGCGCTGCGTGTCGGTGAGCGCGCTGGGCAGGTCGACGATGGTGGCGCGCAGGCCGGGGTACGCGCGGCAGAACGACATCGACTGGAGGCCGTGCGAGCCGCCCAGGTCGAGCAGCTTCTTCGTCCCTTCCGGAAGCTTCACCTTCTCGAGCAAATCCGGAGCCAGGTGCCGCGCAAACGCGTGCATGTACCGCGAGAAGATGGGCCCCCACTGCGGGCGGTCTTGCATCGATTCCCACAGCGTCTTTTCCGGAGCGCCCGCGCGCACCGCCGCTGCCAGATTCCCCATCAGCGACCACGACTCTGCCGTCCACAGCAGGCCCGCGGTGTAGTCGACGCCTCCGGCTTGCGTGAACCACCGCGTGGTGTGCGGCGCATTGCGGAAGCCCGCGTCACTGACGGTGAGGTAGCCGATGGCCGCGAGAAACTCGGCGAGGTGTGCGATGCCGAGGTCGCTGACCTGCAGCTTGCGCGCGAGCTGTTCGACCGTCAGCGGGCCGGCGGTGAGCGCTTCGAACAAGCCGAGCTGCCCGGCAGAAATGATCGCTGCAGACTTCATCATCGGCAGGTAAACGTCGACCATCGGCAGGTCGGCTGAAGTGCCTGGCCATTCATCGGGTTTCAAATGCGGGACTCCGTGCGCGAGAACGAATGAGGACCTATCGCTATTACGACTTGATCATGGCGTCTTTCGTTTGCGTACTGTTGTGCGCAAACCTGGTCGGCGTCAGCAAGGCGGTCGAGATTCACGGCTTCACCTTCGGCGCTGGGAATCTTTTCTTCCCCATCAGTTATCTCTTCGGCGACGTGTTGACCGAGGTCTACGGCTACCAGCGCTCGCGCAAGGTGGTGTGGGCCGGGTTCGCGGCGCTGGCGTACGCGTCTTTCATGAGCGCGGTCGTCGTGGCGCTGCCCCCGTCTCCGCAGTGGCACGGGCAGGAAAGTCTCGCGGCGGTGTTCGGCTCGACGTGGCGCACGTCGCTGGCGTCGTTGGTGGGCTACGCGTGCGGCGAGTTCGCGAACTCGGTGACGCTCGCGAAGCTGAAGGTGAAGACGGGCGGCCGCTTCCTCTGGGTGCGCACCATCGGCTCGACCGTCGTCGGAGAGCTCGCCGACACGCTGGTGTTCTACCCGCTGGCGTTCTTCGGCAGCTGGGACACGTCGCTGCTGCTGACGGTGATGGCGGGGAACTACGTCATCAAGGTCGGCTGGGAAGTGCTGGCGACGCCCATCACGTACCGGGTGGTGGGCTTCCTCAAGCGCGCCGAGAACGTCGACTACTTCGACCGCAACACGGACTTCTCGCCGTTCTCGCTGAAGACGGACGACCAGGGGGCGAAGCCATGATGCCGACCGAGCACCGCATGCGTGAAGCGTTCAACGCCATCCAGCACCACGTCGAAAAAGAGTACGGCATTCCGGTGCGGATCCTCGACGTGCCGAATCCGTTCACCGGCGACCTCGACGGCGCAGAGATTCACATCGACTACGACGAAGACATCGAGAGCGCCCTGTTCATCATCGCCCACCTCTTCGGCCACACCGTGCAGTGGAACACCAGCGAGGCGTCGCGCGAGATTGGTTACAAGCTGTACCCGAACCCGTCGGAAGAGATGATCAAGAAGCTGCACGACTACGAGGTGCAGGCCTGCCAGTTCTCGATGCAGTTGTTCCACGAGGCCGGCGTGAAGGACCTCGACCAGTGGCTGTCTGACTACTCCTCGTGTGACTTCGCGTTCCTGATCGACTTCTACCGGACCAACGCGAAGAAGCCGTTCAAGTCGTTCTGGAAGGAAGGCACCCCGCTGATGTCGCCCAGCCCGATTCCCGAGTTCCACCCGACGAAGTGGGTCACGCGCAGCACCGGCATCGTCGTCTAGTTCCGAAGCTCAGAAGTTCGTTTTTTGTCAATCTGTCGCGAGCCAGGAGAGTTCTGCGCCACGGTGGACAGTCCTTCGAGCAGGGGGCCTGAAAGGGCTTCGCTCCCAGCCGCAGTGTGAGTGTTGGCGTCGACGCACCGTTGAAAGCAGTCGACCGTTT
>JAYUXE010000785.1:0-1552 GCA_043753165.1 Archangiaceae bacterium
CGAGAAGGCTGCCGCCGAACGCGGCGTGCTCGAGAAGGCCGGCGTCGAGCCGAAAGACTTCGCCCGGTCAGGGATGAAGATGGGCCGCGACGAGAAGGCGCGCACCGACGACGCCGTGAAGGACCTCGAAGCGAAGGAAGCCGCGGCCGCCAAGGACTCCGGCAAGAAGGCGGGCGCAAAGAAGGAAGTCGTCATCGAAAAGAACGGCAAACCGGCCGGCGAAGAGGTCAACGAGGCTGCCGAAATGGACAAGGCGATGGGCCTCAAAAAGGGGAAATAGTCCCAGCGGAATCGTCGCTTATCGGAACATTCGAGCCCAATTGACTTTGGTTCGGACAGGGTGTCACTGCAAAGCGACTTTGCGAAACGCAGGGGTTTCACCTCGGGCGTCCAAAACTGGCACGCAACTCGCTGAAGGGATTCGCCATGAACTCCCGCGCGTGTTGGCTCGTTGCCGCTCTGACCCTGGTTGGCTGTGCTGGCTCGTCGTCGGTGGAAATCCAGAGCGAGCAGGTCACCTCTGCAGACGAGACCCTCGGCAGCCTGGGCAGTGAGCTGTCGCAAGGGGTGCCGGTGGGCTCGGTGCTCAAGACGACTGCGGGCCTGAACCTGCGCACCGGGCCGGGCACCAGCAACAGCGTGCGCCTGGTCATCCCGCAGGGCGCGAACGTCACCACCGTCAACGTCACCAGCCCGACGAACGGTTGGTACAACGTGAAGTACAACGGCGTCACCGGCTGGAGCTCGGGGCAGTACTTCACCCTCGTCTCGCTGGGCACCACGACGGGCGGCGGCACCAGCGGCGGCACGGGCGACCTGAGCGCCACCCGCGCGGGCGCCATCGAACGCGCGAAGTCGGGCGTCGGCTTCTCGTACTTCTGGGGCCACGGCAGCTGGATTCCGAACGGCGCCAGCAGCAACTTCGGCTCGTGCTCGGGCAACTGCCCCAGCTGCTCGCACTCGGGCAAGTACGGAGCCGACTGCTCGGGCTACGTCGCCAAGCTGTGGCAGGTGCCGTCGTCGAACACGGCGCTCACCACCGACTCGCACCCGTACAGCACCGTCAACTTCGATGGCTCGAGCTCGCTGTGGTCGACGGTGTCGCGCGGCAACGTCATCGGCGGCGACGCGATGGTCTACAACGAGAACGGCGCGGGCCACATCTTCCTCTACGAGTCGGGCGATGGCTGGGGCTCGATGTGGGCGTACGAAGCGAAGGGCTGCGCTGCGGGCATCGTGCACAACCTCCGCACGGCTTCGACGGCGTTCAAGGCGATTCGCCGCGCCGGCTGGTAATCGAGCAGCGCGCGGCGCGCGGACGGCCTATGAATTGGCCGCCGCATGAGCGCCCTCGAGCTGATCCACGTCACCAAGCGCTTCGGCGACAAGGTCGCAGTCGATGACCTGAGCCTCACCCTCGAGCCCGGCTCGTTTCTCGGGCTGCTGGGCCGCAACGGCGCGGGGAAGTCGACGACGCTGAAGATGGTGACGGGGCTGATTGCTCCGACCTCGGGCACCATCACCGTGCTCGGCCGTTCGCTGCAGGACGACC
>JAYUXE010000786.1:0-3957 GCA_043753165.1 Archangiaceae bacterium
GCTTTCTGCTGGTCGCGCTGAAGCTGGGCGCGTCGTTCGGGGGTGAGGTCTTCGGCGTGGACGGCGAGCGCGGTGAGAAGTGAGGCGAGGGTGAGTAGACGCATGGCAGGACTCTACCGCCCGGGTTAGTTCGCAGGCGATGACACGCACGCGAAAAATTCTGTTGGGCCTCGGACTCGCGGTCGCGCTGCTGGGCGGGTCGGCCGTGGTGCTGCCGCCGCTGATGTTCAGCGATGGCGTCGACTACTCGAAGGCCGTCAGCATCAAAGCGGACCCTGCGTTTCAAGACGCGGCGCTGCTCGAGCGGGCGTGGGCGCTGCCGGTCGCCGCGCAGTACAAAGCGGGCATCGAGTTTCAGAAGAACCCGAGCTTCTGCGGGCCGGCGAGCGTGGTGAACGTTCTGAAGTCGCTGGGCGTGCCGTCGACGCAGGACGACGTGCTCGAAGGGTCGGGCGTCGAGACGACGGGCGGGATGGTGATGGGCGGGATGACGCTCGACCAGCTCGCCGCGCTCGCGAAGCTGAAGACGGGGAAGAAGGTCACCGCGCACCACGACCTGGACCTCGCGGGCTTTCGGGCGCTGTTGCCGCGGGCGAATGATCCGGCGACGCGCCTCATTCTCAACTTCCACCGCGGGCCCGTGTTCGGAAAAGGCGGCGGTCATCACTCGCCGATCGCGGGTTACCTCGCCGCGGAAGACCTGGTGTTCGTGCTCGACGTGAATGACAGCTTCAAGCCGTGGCTCGTGAAATCCGAACGGCTCTACGAGGCGATGAACACGGTGGACAAGGGCGCGAAGCTGAAGCGCGGTTTGCTGGTCATCGAAGACTAGAAGGTTCCGCCGAGGGCCAGGCCGCCGCCGTCGGGTCGCAGCAGCGGGACGAGGCGCAGCGTCGTCGGAAGGCGCAAGGGCATGGTGAAGATCGTGAGCTCACCGAAGACGACGCCGATCGCGAAGTTCACCGCGCCGGCGACCCAGTGGTCGTAGCCGATTCCGAGAACCAACCCGAAGCCCACGTTCACCAGCACGTTCGCGGCGTGCATCGTCCAGCGGCGCGACGCAGATTGCTGCTGCGATGCGCGGGCGAGCAGCCGTTCGCCTTCTTCGATCAACGCGCACGTGTCGCGGCTCGGCGCTGCGGCCTTCGTCGCGAAGCGTGGGCCTTCTTCGACGACCGACGGCGTTTCCATCGCGACGAAGGCGAGGCCCGCGGCGCTCGTCGCCGCGGCCACCCACCACTCGACCTGGTCCTGCCGGATGATCAACGGAATCGGCGCCAGCTGCCCGACGGTCGCGATGCCGTAGATGTTCGCCCACGCCAACGACCAGTTCCGCGCGCGGCCGGCTTCGTTGGCCAACTCACGCGCGACCCACTCGAGCTTCGCCTCGTCGCAGTGCGCGGACGCGGCGCTGGAGGCGAGGAGGATGAGCAGGAGCAACGGCTTCACGGCGTCGCGACTTAGTCGTTCGCGGCGAGAGCGGGAACAGCCCCGTTCATTCCGAGAGAAGTCGAAGAGAGGAGATTCCTGAATCGACCGATGCCACCGGGTTCGTCGCCCATCGACGGGAAGCGTTCCATCCTGCTGCGACTGGCGTAATCGTTTACCCATTCCCGGCGTGGGTAAACGATTGCGGCAACGACTTACTCGCAGACTCTCATCTGGGTTTTCCGTCTGGGCCCGAGGAACGGACGAGAAAACCCGCGGAGCTCTCGATTTCTCGCGCGGGTTTCTCGGCAACGTTTCCCCGAAGGAATGAGCGAACCGAGAAGGCTCGATGGTCGCCTGCCGCGATCTCACCGTGGCGGTACGTCAGAAGCCGGCGACGAATCGCTCAAGCCACGAAACCGATGATGTCGTGCGACCCAGCTCAGTGGCAGCAGGTCTGTGAGTGCCAGAGCACGGTGCCGCCCTGGTACAGCACGAGGTTCCCGTCGTCCTGCAGCGCGAGCCGCGCCCCAAAGCGCTCGTTCGTGTGCGTGTGCCACAGCGGCGTGCCAGCCGCCGTGTACAGGACGAGGTTCCCATCGCCCTGCATCTGCAGCGAGTAACCGCCGCGGCCGTTCGTGTACGTGTGCCACAGCGGCGCGCCCCCGAAATAGAGGACGAGGTTGCCGTCGCTCTGCATCGCCAACGTGAAGCGCCCGTCGCAAGACGACAGCGACTGACCGCTGGTCAAACCGGCGCCCGCTTCGAGCGCGCCACACCCCACGGGAGAAGGAGCCGGCGGCGGCGGCGGAGTCGCGCACGCCGTGCCCGTCGTCGCCTTCAGCAGGTTGAACGGGTTGATGTCGTTCGAGTACGTGCCGGTCGAGACGTTGAAGTGCAGGTGCGTCGACGCCGCGCCCGTCTTCCCCATGTACCCGAGCAGCTGCCCGGCCTGAACCGTCTGCCCCACGGTGACGACGGCCTGGTCGAGGTGGCCGTAGTAGTAAACCCAGCCGCACGAGTCGCGAAGGCTGACGCGCATCACGCCGCTGCCGCTGATGGTGCCCACCTTCGTGATGGTTCCCGCGGTGACTGCGACCAGCGGCGCGCGATGAAACGCGAACACATCGACGCCGTGGTGATCGCCGCCCCAGTCGGAGTTCGCGTGCGCGTCAGGACACGAAATGGGGCACGTGCCGCTGCTGCACGAAACGTCGTAGCCGATGTTGTGGTCAGCCCCAACGGGGAACACCGACATCCGCGGCGCGCACGAAATCGCGGCCTCCGATGCGCCGGCTTCGGGCTCTTCCATCGCGCCCGTGTCAATCGTCAGCTCGGTGGGACCACAGGACACCAACCCCAGCAGCACCAGCGACGCGGCTCTCGTCATGCAGTGATGACGGACCTCCACCGCGATGTCGCAATTTTTTCAGCGCGCCGCGCGGGCGCCCGTCAGCCGATCGAGCGTGCGCTGCGCCTGCGCCCACAGCTTCGATGCCTCGACGGTTCTGCCTTCAGCATCCAGGGCGCGCGCGACCAGCTGCCACAGCCGCGCCCGCTCTCTGGGGTCGACCCCGCCCGTCGCGTCGAGATCCAGCTCGGCCAGTTCCTTCTGCGCTTCAACCGTGCGACCCAGCTCGACCAGGCACTGCACCCGTTCTACCGACAGCAGCTGTTCGATGGGCGTCAGCTGCTGCAGCGGACGAAGCCGGGGGCGAATCGCGTCGAGCAGCGCCAGCGATTCGCGTACGCGGCCGAGACGGCGCAAGGCTCCGGCTTCATAGATTCGGTACACCTGCGCGCTGTCATACGGAGCGGCCCCCAGTGGCTCCAACGCCAACGTCACCCGCATCCGCCGCAGGACCTCGTTGGGATTTCCCGCCGCGAGCTCTGCGCTGGCCCACGCCATCCACTGCTGCGCGAGCCGCGAGAACACCAACGGGTCGCGCTCATCAATCTGCGCCACCGCCGCGCGCCCGAGCTTCAGTGCTTCGTCTTTGCGGCCCAACGCGAGCATCACCGGCACGAGGTCCGACGTCAGCGCCGAGTTCTTCCACCCGTCTTCGCGCTTCAGCAGCGGAGCAAACTGCGCCAACGCCTCTTCGTACCGATGGTCTGCCGCCAGCGCCGAGCCAAGGTTGTGGTGCGCGTTCAGCGCGCGGCGGTCGTCGGGGCCGAACGCGCGCTCGAACAGGGGAATTGCCTCGAGGTGCAGCCCGGCGACCTCGGCGAACCGGCCGCGCATCATCCACACCTCGGCGCGGCGGGTCAGCGCCATGCCGTACAGCCAGTGGTTCTCGCCCACCGCGCGGCGCGTGACGTCGATCATCCGCGTCGCCCACACTTCCGCCTCGTCGACGCGCCCACCCTGGTGCAGCACCCGCACCCGCTGCAGGCCGAAGAAGATGCGCGCGGGCGCCGATTCCTGCAGCGCGCTCGCGACCTCTTCGCCCATGCCCAGCGAGAACGCCGCTTCACGAAGACCGCCGCGCTGCGATTGGCAGGTGGCGAGCTGACCCCAGAGCTTGA
>JAYUXE010000787.1:0-1550 GCA_043753165.1 Archangiaceae bacterium
GGGGCAGGTTCCATGGCAGCAGGAACAACCGCCGGCGCCGGAGCTTCCTTCGGCTCGCCCCCAAACTGACCGCGGATGCCGAGCGTCGCAATCCACCCGCCCGATTCGTAGATGCCGGCCCCGACGAAGATGGGCGGAGCGGTGGGGTCATCGCGCGCCGCAACCACGGCGCTGGTGCCGACGGTCTTCGTGACCTTCGGCGCGCCCGCGAACCCGAGCAGCACGTCGAGCTTCCAAAGGCGCACCGTCGCCCCGCCCGAGATGAAGACGCGGTCGAAGTGGAGGAAGTCGATGCCGGTCTGCTCGGAAGGCGCGGCCCCCGTTTCGTAGAACGCGCCCGCGTGCAGGGTGAGCCGCTTGATGACGTCGAACGACGCACCGAAGCGCACCGAGTTGCTGAACGTCCAGTGCTTTGGAATGTGGAACTCGGCGACGGGCTTCGGCTCGGCAGAGCCCAGCTTCAGCGTCACGTCCTTCGGGGTCAGCACCAGCTCGTTGACGGACTGCCAGCCCTGGTAGACGTAGTCGAGGTTCAGCCCGAGCCGCGAGATGGGCCGGAAGTGAAGGCCGATGCGCAGCTCGAGCGGCAACGTCAGCGCCAGCGTCGCCTGGTCGCCAATCACCGACGAGCCCAGGTCGGTCGCGCGCTCGCCCAGCTGCAGCGACAGCTTCCCGTCGGCGCGCACGGGAATCTGCGGACGCAGGGACGCTCCGAAGGAAAGGTTGTCGAGAGGCTTCACCATCGCTCCGACGATGGCGGTGACGTTCGGGCGACCCGTCATTGCGACGCCGACCTGCGAGTCGTACGCGAGGTCTTCCTGCGCCATCGTCATCGGCTTCGTCAGCCCCGCGTCCGCGTAAATCGTCTGCTTGAACGAGAACGTCGAGTACACGTACTGCACCGACACGCCCACCTGGAACCGCCTGTGAATCTGGAAGGCGAGCGCGAGCGTCGGGTACAGGATGATGACGTCGTTGTTGATCAGCTGATACCGGTTGGGCGCCTCGCGCCGCGGCGTATTCACATAGCCCGTGCCCGCCGCGTTCTTCGTGTAGTCGGGAATCGGGTACTGGTACCGGCCGACCGACGGCGGGCCGTAGATGCCGAGCGCCACGGTCAGCCGCCGCGTCCCCAGGTTGATGCCGTAGCTCACGCCCGCGAACGGCAGGAAAAAGAGGCCGCCGGTGTTGCGCACCGTGTTCGGCGTCGGCGACGTCGGACCCACGGCGCCTGCGTTGTCCTGCCGCGTGTACGCCGTCTCGTGGTTCAGCAGCTGCGCGTCGACCAGGAAGTTGAAGCCCGCCATGTTGGCGAGGCCGGCCGGGTTGTATTGCAGCGCGGTCAGGTCATCGGCCTCGCCGGCGAACGCGCCGCCTTGCATCAGCGCCTTGGTGCCGTTGTCACCGAAGTAGAAGCCCGACGCGAAAGCGGGGCTGGCGAACGCAAGACTCAACAGCGCAGCGCGAAGTGTGGTGGCCATCTTTTAAGGAGCTCCCCCCATCGAAAAAACGCCTACGCCAGAGCGGGTTCGACCTCTTCCTCGGCTTCG
>JAYUXE010000788.1:0-3947 GCA_043753165.1 Archangiaceae bacterium
CTCGAATACCGGGGCACGCTGACGGAATCGCAACTCGTTCGCGCGCTGGGGTTCGTGCTCGCGCGGTATCCGTGGGCGGCGGCGCGGGTCATCGACGAGGCGTGGGTGCTGCCGCAGACCATCGACGCGCGCGCGCAATTTTCGGTGGTGGACGCAGATCCAGGAAACCTCGCCGATCGCTTCCTCGAGCTGTCGGCCGAACCGCCGCTGCACCTCACCTGGGTGCGCGGCAGCGCGCTCGTCTTTCAGCAACACCACTCGCTGGCCGACGGGCGCGCCTTCCTCGCGTTGCTCGCCGACTTCGTGAAGTGCCTCGATGCCGAGTCGTCGCCTCTTCCTTCCGGCATCGTTCCGCGGCGGCGCGAGCGCGAGGTGTTGCCGTCTCGAGGGCCGCTCGTCTTTCTGCGCGGCGCGCTGCACACGGTGAAGGAACTGCTGCTCGGGAACCTGCGGCCGCTGTCGCCCGTCTTCAGCAACGCCGGCACCGACTACTCGGGCGGCAACCGGACGATGCATCTGTTCGTCCCACGTCAGCGGCTCGAAGCGTGGCGCGAACGGCGCACGAAGCGAGGGCTGTCGATGAATGACCTGCTCGCCGCTGCGCTGTGTACCGCGGTGTCGCGCCTGAGCAAGCCGGGCGGCGTTCACAACCTGTTCCTGCCGATCGACGTGCGGCCGCGCGAAGGCTTCGAGTCGTTCGCGAACCATCTGTCGTCGATGCAGCTGAGGTGGCGGCCGAGGTCGTCGGTGCTCGCGCTCGCGCAGGCGTTGAAGGCCGCGGCGGTTCCGTTGCTCGCGGCGCGGCTGCCGTGGAAGCGGACGCTGTTCGACGCATGGCTGGTGCGGTTGTCGCCGATGGCGCTGCTGCGAAAGACGTTGCTGGTGAAGCGGCAGCTGCTCACCAACTTCTCGTTCTCGAACCTGGTGCCGTTGGGGACACCGGGCGCGTCAGCAGATGGGCGATGGCAGACGTCGGCGATCGTGATCGATCGCGTGTTGATTACGACGCCGTGCACGCCTCCGCAGGCGGTGAACACCACGGTCATCGGGTACGGCGACGACGTCTGCTTCAACTTCAACTTCAAGGACTCGGCGGTCTCGCGCGCGGACGTCGAAGCCCTGGTGCGCGAGTTCTCGGCGGCGCTCGACGAGGTCGAACGCACGTTGTAGCCGGGCGCGGTGCTAAGCCAACCGACATGCCTGACGGAACGCACCACACGTTTTGCCGAATCTGCGAGGTGCTGTGCGGCCTGGAAGTGACGGTCGAGGACAACAAGGTGAAGGCGGTGCACCCGGACAAGGCGCACGTGGCGACGGGCGGGTTCTCATGCCCCAAAGGTTTGAAGCAGGCGCAGATTTACGACTCGCCCGATCGCGTGCGCTACCCGCTGAAGCGCATCGGCAGCGAGTTCCACCGCATCTCGTGGGCGACCGCGCTTTCGGAAATCGGCGCGAAGGTGAAGCAGCTGCGCGGCGACCACGGCCCCGACAGCCTCGGCATGTACGTCGGCACTGCGGCGGGCTTCGGCGTGTTGCACCCCGTCTTCGCGCAGGGCTTCATGACCGCGGTGGGCAGCAAGTCGATGTACTCGTCGTCGACGCAAGACTGCTCGAACAAGTTCGCCGTCGCGCGCGAGATGTACGGCTTCCCCTTCACGCAACCCTTCCCCGACCTCGAGCACACGAACTGCCTCATCATCGTCGGGGCAAACCCCGTCATCTCGAAGTGGAGCTTTCTTCAGGTTCCCAACCCCGGCCGCACGCTGCAGCAGCTTCGCGAGCGCGGCGGGAAGCTCTACGTCATCGATCCGCGCAAGACAGAGACCGCGAAGCTCGCCGACCAGCACGTCTTCATCCGCCCCAACGCGGATCCCTTCTTCTACCTCTCGTTTCTCAACGAGCTCGAGAAGCAGGGCGGCGTGAACCTCGAGCGTGCGGGCGCAATGGCCGAAGGCATCGAGCCGATTCTCGCCTTCGCGCGCGCGTGGCCAGCCGAACGCACCGCGCCGGTGACGCACATTCCCGCCGAGACGTTGCGCGGGCTGGTGACGGCCTTCCGCACCGCCGATGGGGCGGCCCTGTATTCCTCGACCGGCGTCAACATGGGCCCCAACGGGTCGATGGGGTTCTGGCTGCAGGAATGCATCAACCTTCTCTCGGGCAACCTCGATCGCAAGGGCGGCACGCTGGTCGGCAAGGGCGTCATCGACTTCCCTGCGTTCGGAAAGAAGACCGGCGTGCTGATGCGCAACGACCTCTCGCGCGTGGGCAACTTCGCTTCCGTCAACGACGCGTACCCCGGCGGCCTGCTCGCCGACGAAATCCTCACTCCGGGCGACAAGCAGCTGCGCGCGCTGTTCGTCACCGGCGGCAACCCACTGATCACGATGGCGAACGCGGGGCGCCTGAAGACGGCGTTCTCGAAGCTCGAGCTGCTGGTCACCGTCGATCTCTTCCGCAACGAAACGGGCTCGCTCGCGCACTACGTGTTGCCGGCGACGTCACCGCTCGAACGCCCCGACCTGCCGTTCATCTTTCCGCTGATGCTCGGGCTGCAGAAGAAGCCGTACATGCAGGCGACGCGCGCCATCGTCACGCCCGACGGCGAGCAGCGCGACGAAGCCACCCTCTACCTGCAGCTGTGCAAGGCGTCGGGCCTGAACCTGTTCGGAAGTGCCATCGCGCAGAAGTCGATGGAGGCAATGCTCGCGCTGAACACGAAGTTTGCCGACGCGGCCGCGCAGCCGTCGCTGCCGCAAGAGACGCTGCTCTCGATGTTGCTGCGCGTGACGGGGCAGCCGGGGTTCGAGACGCTGGTCGAGAACCACCCCCACGGAAAGCTTCGCGACGCGCACGAGCCCGAGGACTTCGTGGGGAAGCGGGTGCTGACGGAAAACAAGAAGGTGCGGCTCGCTCCGGAGAAGTTGATGACGCAGGCGGCGAAGCTCGAAGGGGATTTCGAAGCGGCGCGCGGCGAGCAGCACCGGCTGAAGCTCATCACCCGGCGCGCGGTGCAGACGCACAACTCGTGGACGCACAACATCGCCGACTTCGTTCACGAGCCGACCAACTACCTCTACATGCACCCGGACGACGCGACGCGCGCGGGCCTCACCGATGGTTCGATGGCCGATGTGCAGAGCGCCGTGGCCACCGTTCGCGTTCCCATTCGCCTGCTCGCCGACTTGATGCCCGGCACCGTCGCCCTGCCCCACGGCTGGGGCCACCAGCACGCGTCGGGCCTTTCGATCGCGAGCAAGACGCGCGGGGTGAATGTGAACCTGCTCGCGGCCGATGGGCCGGCCGGGCTCGAGAAGGTCTCGGGCATGGTGCACCTCACCGGCTTCAACGTCGACGTGCGCCCGGCGGCCGGCCCGCAAGACCCGACCAGCTGGAGCGGCCTGCCCGCTTGATTCCCCTCTTCCTGTTCCTCGCCGCGAGTCCCGATGCGGGATGCGCGTGCGAGGTGTTCAAGACGCCGCGCGCCGCGTTCGAGAAGGTGCTCGCGGTGTCGAACCCGGTGGTGCTGGCGATTGGCGAGTACCACGAGCTCGAAGGCGGCCCGAAGGTGCAGAGCGCGATCGCCCGCTTCACGAAAGAGCTTTTGCCCGCAGTGAAAGGAAGGGCGACGTCGTTGGTGCTCGAGACGTGGATGACGAACGGGCGCTGCGGTGAGGTCGAGAAGACGGCGGTCGCCGAAGTGAAGAAGGTGACGAAGCGGCCCGACGCAACGGAAGACGAGCTGACGGTGCTGCTCGACAAGTCGTACGGCCTCGGCATCGCGAACCACATCCTCATCGTCGACTGCGACGAGTACCGCGCAATGCTGGACGAGAAGGGGAAGCTCGACGCCGAGAAGAGCCTGCGCCTGGTGCGGCGGCTGGTGGAAGAGAAGGCGATCGAGGTGCGCGAGAAGGGCGAAGGCGGGCTGCCGGGAAAGATGGCGA
>JAYUXE010000789.1:0-9008 GCA_043753165.1 Archangiaceae bacterium
GACACCGCGAACGGCGATGGCCCCGACACCCTGAACGCGATGGCGGAAAACGGTGGCTTCGCGCGGTCGTGCCCCAAAGGAACCGACGCGGAGTGCGGCTCGAACAACACGTGCGACGCCACGAGCCGGCTCTGCGCCCGGAAGTTCTACCAGGCCACCAGCGCCGCCGAGCTCGCCTCGACGCTGGCCGACATCGCGAAGACGATCATTCCGCCTGAGTTCTGCACGCTCGTTCTCGACGAGGTTCCCAAAGACGCAGGCCTCCTCACCGTGACGGTCGACGGCAAGCACGAGAGCACCGGACCCAACACGTGGTCGTACGCGGCGGGCAAAGTGACCTTCAACGGCGCCCTCTGCGATCGGCTGAAGCAGTCGACCCCGGCGAACCCGGTCGATGTTCAGTTCCGCATCGGCAACGCGCTTTGAGCCGCTATTTGCAGGTGTGATCGGCGGCGCACGTGCCAGGGGCCACGGCGCCGTTGCCATCGAGGTACGAGCAGGGGGTGGTGACGGGGCAATCGCCGCCGCCGTCGGGCAGCGAATCGCCGCAATCGGTCGTCCCGTCGTCGTCGTTGTCGCGGCGGTCGGCGCAGTCGAGCTCTGCCTTGCCACCGAACAGACACCGGCACGCAAACCCACCGTCGGGCGAGCACGAGAGGAAGTTGCACGTGCCTTCGGCGCAGTCGACCAGCCCGTCGCAGTCGTTGTCGATGCCATCGCGGCAGACGGCTGGATCCGCCTCGGCCCGAACGCCCGCGTCCGCGTTGCAGCCGCACGCCACCCCGGCACAGCGGTACGTCGACGGCGCGGCCTGGCACAGCTGCGCTCCGCAATCGCCGTCGGCGCAATCGACCACCGCGTCGCCGTCGTTGTCGAACGCATCGCGGCAGTCGGTCTCTTTCTTCATCAGCCCGGCGCAGGTGCAGCCGCCATCGACGCCGCATCCCGCGCCCGCGCAGTCTTCATCGAGGCAGTCGCTCTTCCCGTCGCCGTCGTCATCCGCGCCATTCGTGCAGTTGCCCTCGGCCTTTTTGCCCGCGCGGCATTCGCAGCCCGTGCCGCAGCGCTTCAAGTTGCAGTCGGGATCTTCGCAGTCCGTCTTGCCGTCGCCGTCTTCGTCCGTGCCGTCCATGCAGCTCGGCTCGCCCGCCAGCCGGCAGACGCCCGCGCTGCAGATCTGGCCCACGCCGCAGCCGCGGTTGCATTGGCCGCAGTGAAACGCGTCGGTCATCAGGTTGAACGGTTCGTCGATCTTCCCGTCGCAGTTGTCGTCGACGCCGTTGCAGATCTCGGCCGGGAACCCGTCATCGACCTTGCCGTTGCAGTCGTTGTCGACGCCGTCGCAGGTCTCTTTGCCGTTCGGTTTGCAACAGTGTCCCGCGCCGCCCGGAACTGCAGCGCAGACGAAGCCGCCACCGCCGCACTCACCGTCGGCCGCACACGACGCCGCCCTTTCTGTCTTGCACGCTGCCGCGAGCACGAGCCCCAACAGCAGGACGCGTTTCAGAACTGGCCCCGGTACCCCACCATGACTCCGAAGCCGCCGCCGCTCTGGTCTTTCTCGACGGGCGGGGCCTCTTCCTTCTTCTTCACCGGCACCACGTTCGGGGTCAGCGCGAACCAGAGGCCGCCACCGACGGCGACGGCCGCTCCGGAACCGATGAGCACGTTCGCGAGCATGGCGTTCGTCTGCGCGCCCTTCACCGCGGCGCGGCTGATGGGCGAGATGCCGTTGACGGGCTTGCCGCGGGTCTCGGTGTTCTTGGCGCCGACACCGAGCGCAATGCCGGCGCCGACGGCGGCCAGCCCGACGATTGCGATGTAGAGGCCCGGCCGTTCGAAGATCGGAGTTCCCGACCGCACTTCGACCACCGCCGGCGGAGCCACCTTGATCTCTTTCGCCGCCAGCAACACCTTCACCGGCGCAACCTTCTGCGGCTCGACGTTCACCTGCGTGACGTACGTCTCGTAGCCCGCGGCAGTGACCTTGATGTCGTAGCCACCGCGGGGCACCACCTTTTCGAACGAGCCGATGCCGAGCTCAGCGCCGTTGATCGTCGCGACCGACGTGGCCTCGCCGCTGTCGACCGTGATCTTTCCGTTGCTCGTCTTGATCTTCTCGAGCACTTCGAAGAACACGGGCACCGCGACCTTCACGAATTCTTTGTCTTTCTGCGCCTGGCTCTTGCCCTGGATGCCGGCGAACCCGCCAATCTTCGCCTTCTCTGCGCGCTCGTTGCTCTCGATCAACCCTTCGGCGACCTCAGGCAGCACACGATCGAAGCCGTGCAACGTGAGCAGGCTGGCAGGGCCCGACCGGGTGACGAGGCCGCTGATCAAGCGATCGACTTTGAGCTTCTTCGCGATCGTGTCGAGGCACGCGAAGTCGGTGCACTTGCGGGCCGCGGCCGCGTCGGCGCCGAGCGCGGCTGCCACCTGTGCCGGGTTCATCACCGTGCCGAACGCCGCGTTGCCGGTGGTCGACTTCAAGAGCTCGGCCTCGAGCTGTTTTGCGCGGGTGTCGACGACGGCATCAGCGCCCGTCTCGCCCGAGGTCACGCCAATCACCGCGATGGTGGGGCGAAACTCGGCGGGCACTTCGGGCTCCGACAGGTCGAGCTCGAACCCCTGGGCGAAAACGGCAGACGAAAGAACGGCGGCACCAACGGCAGACCAACGCGCAAGGGCGAACATTTCGGCTGCGAAACTTACAGCAACGCGCGGATCTGCGAGGCGAGATCAGGTAGGGGTTTTGCTCCCACCATCAGCTTCTTTTCCTTCTCGACCAGGGCCTGCTGATCCAGCAGCCACTGCAGGGCCGACTCGAGGTTGGTACGGGAAATCGATTCCGCGGTGGTGATCTTCCCGGCCAGGAATTCGGCGCGGCCGGTGTCCAGCGCGCGCTTGATGAATTCTTTCTTGTCGAGGCCGGCGCCGACTTCGGGCAGCGTCATCGCCGCCATCAGGTACGACTCGAGGTAGTCGCGAATCAGGTCGCCGACGAACTCGAGCTGCGGCCGCGCGAACGGCTCCGGAGCGACCAACAGCCTGTCTTCCTTCTTCACCACCAGGCCCAGCGCCACCAGGTGCTCGACCGTCTCGTCGAAGATCGTCCCGAAGCCCTTGCCCACGGGGAAGACGAACTCGAACTTGAAGAGGCGCGAGAGGAAGTGGGCCCGCTCTGAAATCGCGGCGAGCTCGGGCTTCGACTCGTCGGCCAGCATTGCGCGCGCGACGATGGTGCGCCCCGCGACGAGGTTCAGCAGGGTGTTCTTATAGAAGCTGAGCTCGGACCTGCGGTCGTCATCGAGCGCGTAGATGGGCTCGCCCTTCGCTTCGGCCGTCTTCAGCATCCCTTCGTGGATGAACGTCTTCAGCGCATCGGCGACGGGGCCCAGGGTGGTCGGGCTCGAGGGCGCGTCGATCAGGTGGCGTGACATCGGCGCCTTCAAATCGGTGGTGACGCGGCGCAGCAGCACGATGCGGTCGGTCACTTCGCGGGCCGAGATGCCCCGGCGGCGGTGGGCGAGCAGGGCAGAGGCGAGCAGCGCGTGCGGCGTCACCGTCGAGACCCGGCCGATGCCGTACATCACGCGGTTGCCCAGCGCCCGCACCAGGCCGCGCTTCTGATCTTCCGAGATCTCGCCGCGCAGGGTGAGACCGCGTTCCTTGATGAGCGCCGCCAGTGAAACGGGCTCGTCGAAGCTCAGGTGAATCCGGCCGTAGTTTTCAGAAAGGACCTTGGGGGCTGAAAGCAGCGCCGCGAGATCTTCTGGCTTCTTCTCGCCACCGCGCAGCTCGGCCGTGTAGCTCGCGCCTTCGACCACCTTTTCGTAGTCGATGGCCACCGGCACGAAGAGCAGATCATCGCGCGCGCCTTCGAGCACCGCGTCGACGAGCCAGGTGAACATGCCGAGCTTCGGCTGCAGCAGCTTGCCCGTGCGCGAACGCCCGCCCTCTGGGAAGAACTCGTGGTGGATGCCGTCGTGCACCAGCTTCTTCAGGTACGCTTTGAAGGCCGCCGCATAGACCTTGTCGCCCTTGAACGTGCGGCGAAGAAAGAAGGCGCCGCCGCGGCGAAGGAAGGGGCCGAGGGGGAAGAACGAGAGGTTTGCTCCGGCGGCGACGACGGGCACTGCGTAGCCGCGTTCCCACAGCACGTGGCTCATCACCAGGTAGTCGACGTGGCTCTTGTGGCTGGGCGTGATCACCACGGGCGTATGAGACGCGGCCTTCATTGCGCGCTCGAGGCCGGCCTCGTCGACCTCGATGCCGTCGTAGATGCGGTTGAACACCCAGTGAAGTATCGGGGCCGCGATGGCGACCACGCTGGGCATGTACCGGGCGGCGATCTCGTCGAGGTTGCGGCGGGCTTCACGCGACACGCTCTCGACCGGTTTGTTCTTTTCTTTCGCCACCTCTTCCAGCGTCGCCTTGAGCACGCGGTCGCGCATCGCCTCGTCCAGCAACCGATCGATCGGCTTCGCGGGCGGGCCGAAGACGGCGCGCGTCTCGCGGGTCAGGTGGTGGTGCAGCGAGCTCTTCACCTTCCGTGCGATCACCGCGTTCGAGTCGCTGGGGTTCTGATCTGCGAAGGCCTTCAGGTCGATGGGCTCACCGACCCGAAACTGCGAACGGTGGTAGTTGCGCAGAAAGACGAGCAGCGAATGCAGAAAGCCGGGCGCCTCGGGGCTGCCGAAGATCCGATCGAACAAACTCGGAGTGACCTTCTGGTTCCACTTTTCCCAGACGAACAGCTCGGGGACCAGAAAGAGGGGCTTGTCGGACTTACGGGCGAGGTCGACGAGGGCAGGGAAGGGATCTTCGCTGGAGTCGCGGCCCGAGGCCTGGCCGATGGCGCTCTCTTTGAGGAAGACCAGCGTCGAGCCGTTGTTGCGTCGGGCGTAGTTTACCCGGACGTCGAACTCACCGCGCTGCGCCGTCTTCCGCCACGGCCGGGTGAACCAACGGCGCAGATTCACCACGGCGCGAATCGGCGGCAGCCCGCGACGAATCAGGGCCCACGTCAGGTAGAGGTAGTTGATCCACGACGTCGTCCGCATCACGTGAACGACGTGGCCCTTCTCGTGAAGCTTGCGAAGCTCGTCGGCGGCCGCGGGGGCGAACCGCACGTCTTCGAAGTACCGGAACGCGAGCCAGCGGCCGAAGGGCCCGAACTCTTCGCGCTGCGCGGCTTCGGTCGCTTGCGCCGGCTGCTCGGTGAGCGCGTCTTCGGCCATGGGCGCGCGCACCTTACGACCGATTCGGCTACGGTGCGCCGAAGATGTTGTCGTTCGCGCTCGCGCTGTTGCTCACCCATGCCGATGTGCCCACTGAGCCGGCGCTGCTGCCCGCCGACCAGACCGCGCAGCCGGTGCCGCCCGCGTACATCCCCTTCGCCGCCAGGGTGTACCCGCGGATCCCCATCACCCGCGTGCTGCTGAACACGGGCTCGACATTGGCGCGCCCGTTTCGCCCCGAGCTGATGGACGTGTTCGTGATCGCGCCCGCGATGGTCGGCACCGCCGTCGCGCTGAACACCGATCTCACGACGTACGCCCTGATTCAGAAGCTGCCTAACCCCGTGGTGGGGACCCGGCCGCTGGCGCACTGGGTCAGCTACCTGGGTGAAGGCTGGGTCGACGTTGGCCTCTTCCTCGCGCTCGGGCTGCTGGGCGGCCGCGACGGCCAGCGGGTCTGCATCGCGGGGCTTCAGGCGTTGGCGGCGACGGGCATCGCGTCCTTCATCGGCAAGCGCATCTTCCGGCTCGAAAGGCCGAGCTTCGATCGCACCAGGCAGCACTGGTTCTCGCGCGACACGGCGGACGCGATGCCGTCGGGTCACACGATGTCGGCGTTCGCGACGGCGACGGTGCTGTCGCAAGAATGGCCACGGCTCGCCCCGGTGTTCTATGGGCTGGCGCTGTGGGTCGGGCTCGCGCGGGTGCAGGAGTCCACCCATTGGGTGTCCGACGTCGTCGTCGGCGCCGCGCTGGGCACGTTGTTCGGCTGGGAGTCCTACAAGCTGACCCGCGCGTACGAGCTCGAGATTCAGCCGTGGGCCGGCCCGAACGGGGCAGGGCTCACGGTCGCCAAGGGCTTTTGATTCCGCGAACTTCTGCGGTCAGGTGCCCCAGACGCCGAGCTTGTTGCCGGCGGGGTCGTTGAAGTGGAAGCGGCGGCCGCCCGGGAAGTCGTAGATGGGCTTCTTGATCTTCCCGCCCGCCTTCTTCACGCGCTTCACCGTGTCTTCGAGGTTGTTCGAGTAGAGGACGACCAGCGGCCCTCCCTTCTTGACCTTGCCCTTCGTGAGGCCGCCGACCTCGCGGCCCGAACCGCGAATGCCCGCGTAGTCCTCGCCGTAGTCGTTGAACTTCCAGCCGAACGCGGCCGCGTAGAACTTCTTCGCCTTGGCCACGTTGGCGACCGAGATCTCGAGGTAGTCGATGCCGTGGTGAGTGTGCTCGGACGTCGTCTCGTGCCGGCCCTTGGCGACCGGGTGCGGCACGTCCCACCCGAAATACACCTGGGTCGAGACGAGCTTCCCTTCGCGCACGACGTGCAGCTCGACGTTGCGGAAGATCTTCGCGTCGAGCGTGTGGCCTTCGTACAGCACCCACGCGCGCTCGCCGTCTTCCGCGCTGTTGATGATGTCGAAGCGTTCGATGTTCTCGCTGTTGGGCCAGCAGACCTTGAAATACGACTTCCGATCGAGGCCGTTGTCCGTCGGGCTGCTGAACCGGTAGTCGTCGGCAATCACCGACTCGGCCAACTCGCGGTCCTTCTTCACGTAGGCCTGCATGCAGGCCTGCACTGCTTCTAAAGGGCTCATGCGGCCGACCTTACCGGACGCGCGAACAGCCGCGCACACAACGCGAAATACCTTTCGGCCGCGAGGCGAAACGGATCCTTGAAGAGGCTGCGAACCTCGGCCGCGTGCAGGCGGCCGGAATCGAACGCCCGGAACAGCGCCTCGCCCAGCAGGTAACCCAGCGCGTGGCTCACCGCGTGGAACAGCTTGTCGTCCGACGGCACGAGCCGCTTGCAGTCTTCCGGCTCGTCGCCTTCGGCGGCTTTGAGGGCGAGCACGAACGCCGAGATCTTCTTGTGCTCGGCGTTGCCGTGGTGGAACAGCTGGGTCCATTCGTCGATCTGCGTGCAGCGTCGCGCGCCATTGACGAGGCGCGAGCCGAAGAACCCAAGCGCTTCTTCCAGGCATCGCGCGAAGAACGCCTCACCGCGCGCCCGCGGCGCTTCCATCGCGGCCCCCACCGCGACGTGCCGAACGAAGTGGGCCGCTTCTTCCGCGGCGTGGTTCAGCGACAGCGAGGCGAGGTACGCGAGGCGCGCGCGCGGCACATAGGCGCTCTCTCGCGACAACACATGGCGTTCCAGCGACAGCAACTCGGCCGCGCTGAAGCCTGCTTTGCGGCCCATCGATTCCCAGGTGCGGGCTCCCAGTGAACCCGGCGTCACCACCTGCACGCCCTCCAGCGCGCGCGCCACGTCGACGCCGGCCAGCTGCCCGATCACCCTGGCGAGGTGACGGAAGGTGGCGGTCGCTCCGCGTTCTTCGAGGGGCGCATCGCCCATTTCCGCCTCGACGTAGTCGAGGAAGCTCTGCTGGCAGACCACCGGGCTGCTGCTGACCAGACACAGCTCGCCTGGCCGCACCTCGACCGCCGCCGTCGTGTCCGCCCGGCCTTCCCGCGCCAGCGCCCAATAGACCCCTTCCGCGTTCTGGTAGACGACCAGGTGCGAACGCGAGACTTTGCCCAGCGCCTGCCGCACCCGCGCCGGCAGGTGGTCCGGGGCGATGTGGAACTGCCCCATCAGCACCAGCACCAGCGGGCGATCTTCCGCTTTTGCCAGCGCCGCAATTCGCCTGGCCGCGTAGCCGTCGCGCACCATCAACGACTTGCTGCCGGCGGCGCGGCGATCGATCGCCGCCACCTCGAGGCCGTTTGCTTTCGCGAACTCGAAGATGGGCTCGAAGTGGGGCCACACGTCGAACGCGCCGCGGTACGGGTGGCCGATGCGGTCGAGAAACGCGCGCGCGGTGAGCTTGCCCGAAGTGAAGCGGTCGACCTGCGCCTGGTGCCGGCCTTCGACGAACTCGAGCGCGACGACGACGCGGCGCCCCGAAGCGACCGCGGCCTCGAGCAGCGTGAGGTACCCCTGCTGCGCGGCTTTTAGCGTGTGGTAGTCGCCGACGTAGACGATGTCGGCCTGCTGCAGCTGCTGGTGCACCTCGGCGATCGGCAGCTTGCGCCTGAAATTGGCGGTCGCGCGGCGGTACTCGCCTTCGTACCGGCGAAACGCGGGCGATGCGCCGACGACGAGCTGGCGGATCTTCTGCTGCTGACGGCGGTACAGAGACTGCTGGAGGGAGAGCGACGCTCGCATGAATGGGTGAAGAAGACCGGAAGACTGCCGTGCGATCGAGTTTTCTACCCTTGCGTTGTCAGCACTTCCCGAACGACCATCGAACCTGAGCCGATGCCGCTTCCCTTCTTTCGCCCGCGGACGGCCGGTTTCCTTCTCGCGGTGCTGGCCGGGGTCGGGGTCGCCGGCGCCGAGCCGAAAGCGGCGTTGCTGCACAGCGCTCCGAAAGACTGGCGGCAGAACGAGGTGCTGCTGGTCGATGGCTCGCTGACGGGCACCGCGACGTACGCGAAGCTCGTCGTGCGCTACCGCGGGCCCGGCGAAGAGTACGTCGACGTGCAGATGGAGCTTCAGTACGGCGACCTCTACCGCGGCACGATTCCCGCCCCGCGCATGCGGCCGCCCGGCATCGAGTACTACGTCGAGGGCATCAGCGACTCGGGCGAGCGCACCCCCCTCTTCATGTCGGCCGCGAAGCCAGCGCGCGTGCTCGTGATGGCGGAAGACGCACCGAATTCGGCGCCCGATGCGGGGGAAGAGCCGGCTTCGACTGTTCCGGTGCCGGGCAAGAAGAAGTGCCGCAAGGGCGACCGCAAGTGCCTCGCCGCGGAAGCGGCCGAGGC
>JAYUXE010000790.1:0-3939 GCA_043753165.1 Archangiaceae bacterium
GGTCCGGCTGGTTGTTTTCTGCTTTGATGTTCATCAGGACGCTGCCGTCGGCCGTGATGTGCGGCGTCACTTCCAGCGACAGGCGCGCTTCGACGAACAACGTGTTGGTACCGGCCGCCGACACCTGGCTGAAGGGAATCGAAACACCCTGGCTGATGCGGGCAGTCGAGTTGTCGAGCGTGGTGACTTTTGGGGCCGAGATCGTTTTCACGACGCCCTGGCTTTCAAGGGCGGACAAGCGAAGGTTCAGCTGCAGCGCGCCGCCTGCCGAGCCGAAGACGAAGCCGAGACCACCGCCGGATCCTGCACCGATACCGACCGGCAGGTTGACCGCGTAGTTCGGCGTCGACGAGGTACCCAGCGTGCCTTCGTTGCCCGCCGCGCCCGCCACGCGCACCGAGTTCGGGAAGGCGATGCCGGTGCCGTTGCCCGTCGATGGAGCGAACTGCACGTTGCCGCCCCACTGGATACCGACTTCGCGAGCCATACGGGTGTTGGCTTCGACGATTCGGCTCTCGATGAGCACCTGCGGCGTTTGCGTGTCGAGCGTCGACACCATCGAACGGACCCTGCCCATGTTCGACGAGACGTCGCGAACGATGAGGGTGTTGGTCCGCGTGTCGACCGTCACGTTGCCGCGCTCGGTGAGAATGTCCTTCACCCGACCCGACAGGTTGTCGGCGTTGGCGTAGTTCACCGGGATGAGCTGCACCTGCAAGTCTTCCAGCGTCTTCGCCGCCTTCTTCCGTTCGACGCGGGCCTTCTGTTCGGCTTCGAGGGTCGCGTTCGGAGCGACGCGAATGATGTTGCCCAGGTCTTCCATGCCGAGGCCCTTTGACCGGAGGATGAGCTCGAGCGCCTGATCCCACGGAACATTGCGAAGTCGGATGGTGACCTTGCCCTGTACGTCATCGGCGACCACGATGTTCTTCTTCGAGATCTCGGCGATAATTCGCAGCAGGTTGTGGATGTCGATGTCCTTGAACTCGAAGGACACGCGCTTGCCGACGTAGCCGCGCTGGGGCGCTCCGCGTTCGGCATACTGCGTCGCTTCAGAGGCGAAGCCGGCCGAGCGGGCGGTGACCTGCGCGCTTTCGGTCTTCACGCCCTTCAGCGCGAGCCGCCACGACAGCCCATGCGGCGTCTTGACGACGGTCTCTTCGAACTCACCCGAAGCTGCGACCACGACGCGCACGCGCTCGCCGCCACCCGGGGCTGCAAACGCGCTGACCATCTTCACCGGCGTGTCGAGAGCGCTCGTGTCGAAGCTGCGTTCGAGACGCTTGGGAATCCGCGCCGAGTCGAGCGTCAGCACCGCACTGCGCGCATCAGGGCGTTCGACCTTCCACGTCGTCTCACCGACGAGCTTCAGGTCAACGCGACCTCCGGACGAGCTCTCTTCGAACGCGACGTCTTTCACGTCGGCCGATGCGGCAGTCAGCGTTGCAGCCTTCGGCGCCGGAACGTCGATCGCCACGGTCTGCCCGTCGATTTCGACTGCGGCTTCAGCAGCTTCCGTCTTTTGAGGCGTCAGCGAAATCGAGAGGCCATTGGCGGTGCGGGTGGCCTGGTAGGCCGGCATGTCACCCTCGATGTCCAACACGAGGCGAACTTTCTCGGGCCAGGATCCGATGCGAACCTCGCGCAGCGCGCCGCCACGAACGTTCTTCGCCTTCGCCGTCGACTTCACGTCGAAGAGGTCGATTGCAAGTCGCGGGGGGTTCGCGAGCTCGATCACTTCGAAGCGCGCGATGTCACCGTCGGCGGCGATCTTCAGCTTGCCGTTCGAGAAGCTCAAAGCGGTGATCTTCTGGGCGGGGTTCTTCACGTCTTTCTCATCGAGCTTCGAGGTCACGACGCCCGCTTCCGGGTGGCGCGGCGCAGCGGCTTCGACTGCTGCAGGCGCGGCAGCGACGACGACCTGGGCAGCGGGCTTCGGCGCCTCTGCCCTGCCCTCGCCATCGATCGAGATGACGACGCGGTTGCCGTCGGCGCGGACGTCGTACTTCGACGCCTTGTCGAGAGCGATCAGCACCCGGCCCACGCTCGAACGGTCGTCCGAGAACTGCGATGCGACGACGCCGGACACGGGGCCGCTGCCCTCGTGGTGACCTTTGATGCCGCTGGCGTCGGCGGAAGAAAGGTCGACGACCAGGCGATCGGGCTCGTTGAGCCTAAACACGGTGAAGGTCGCGGCGCGGTTGCCCTCGACGAGCACCTGGGCCCCGGTGGGCGTCTTGAGGACCTTGAGGCCGCTCAAACTATTGAGCTCGGCGGCGTCGGCTTGCGCCGAGAACGCCACCGCGGCCATCGTTGCTGACAGCCAGAATTGACGCATCATCGCGGGAGTCTCCCTGGTCTTCATTCCGTAACCTTGTTGTTGAAGAGGTCGAGTGTGCGTTCGACCTTGTCTTCTTTCTTGACGCAGATGTTCACCCGATTCGGGACCTTCTTTCCGTCAGGGGCGAGGAAGAACTCGGTGACTTCGATGCAGTCGCGCAGGATCTGGCTGACCTTGCCGCCCTGCTTGCCGACCTTCGTGTTGCGGCGGACGATGTGACCGATACGGGTGGCGTCTTCGAGCATCGCCACCGGGTTCGCATCGCCGCTGACCACGGCCACCAGGGTCAGCTGCTCGAGGTCGAACTGGCAAAGGGGTTCGGGGCACCCGACATCGCCCGCAGCCAGCTCGCCGGTCTTCTTGGGCTCGTCAATCGGGCTGCGAAACGGGTCCCGTTTGCCGACCGGGTTGTAGTTGTAGAGATACTGCACCGATTCACCGGTCGTGCCGGCGTCGCTCGCCGCCACCACCTCTGCGATTCTCGGCTTCGGCGTGGCGACTGGCGGTGCGGCCACCGACGCGGCGGGCTCGTCGCCGCACGAGACGATGGCGGCTGCGCTCAAGAGCGCGAACATGAATCGAAGCTTGGTCATTTGGGCCCGCCCGCCTTCGGCTGATCCATGAAGCGGAATGTGGTGGCGAGGAAGTCGGTCGACAGCACCACCTTGTCGTTGCGGACCAGACCGCCGCCGAGGTGGATGTTGTTGACGTTGACGATGCGGCGCAGGCCCGCGATCTCTTGAAGGAAGAGCGCAATCTCGTGGTAGTTCCCGCTGACGCTGACCTTGATCGGGATCTTCGCGAAGAACTGCGCCGCCTGTTCGACGCCGGGCGTCACGGACGAGATTTCGAGCCCTGACTTCTTGCCGATGTCGTTCAGCTGCGCGAGCAACTCATCGATGTCTTTGCGTTCCGGAAGCTCAGACAGGGCCGCGAGCAGCTTTCGCTCGAGCTCGTCCATTTCCTTGCGGCGTTCGTTCAGGTTCTGGGCGATTTCCTGCTTCTCGGCCAGCGTCTTCTCGAGGGCCGCCTGCTGGCCTTGAAGAACGACGATTTCCTGTTCGGTCGGTTCGATGACGAAGAAATAGTTGGCCGCCGTCATCAGGGCCACTACCCCGAACATCACGCCGAACTTCAGCTGATTCGGGGCCTTGTTGATTCTTTCGAGCAGTTGTTCCATCGATGGGCTCGCTAAATCGCGTAGTTGGCAGACATCTGAATTTCGAAGTCGACTCGGCGCTCGGCGACGCCGGCACCCTTGTCCACCACCGACCGCGCTTCCTTGAGGTCGATGTTCGAGAAGAAGACGCTGATGTCGTTGGTGGTGAACTCTTCGATTGCGCCTTCGCCCGCCAGCAACTCGACACGGACGTAGGTCGACTCGCGCTTGCGTTCGACGACCCGGGCCATTCCTTTCGGAGTCCACACCACCGTGGCGAGGCCGCGCATCAGCTCGGCTACGTCTTCGTGGCTCAGCGCCCTACCGACGAGCTTCACCTGGTTCGACTGCTCGTTGAAGTCCGAGAGCCAGACCTTCTTGGGCATCGCGGTGGCGAGCGCGTCGAGCATGCGAACCGGGCCCGAACGCAGCTTCCGCA
>JAYUXE010000791.1:0-3937 GCA_043753165.1 Archangiaceae bacterium
CGCGAGCCCCTGAAGGTCGCCCCGCGGCCCCAGCCGATCACGCCGCCGCCCGCGGTGCCGTTCGTGGCCCGTGCCGCGCCCTTGCGCCCGATGCCGCGTCCGGATCCGGTCGGCTGGAAGACGTGGTGATTCGCTTCTTCTGTCTCGCCGCGCTGCTCACCGCCTCGGCCGCCGCGGCGCAGGAAGATTCCGAAAACCGTTCGGTGCAGGGCATGGGTCGCGTCGCGATTCAGGCCGGCTACCGCTACACGTTCAACGGCGAGTTCATGGCCCGCGCGGCGAAGCTCGGCCACCCCGTCGAGGGCGGCATGCCGGGCGGCCCTGGCTTCGCGGCGAGCTTCGGGTACGCGCCACTGGATTGGATCGAGGTGAACATCGATGCGCTGGTCGGCTTCGAGAGCTTCCGCGTGCAGGGCTACGACACGTTCACTTCGACGACGTACGGCGCGCTGCTGGGCGTGCGCTTCACGAAGATGGACTTCCCGTTTCGGGGCCTCGTGCCGTACGTCGGCATTCAGCTGGGGCCCGTGTTGTCGTTCGTGACCAGCAAGTCGGTGCAGAACGCCGAACGGCTGAACACCGCGTATTCCATCAACGCGGGCTTCGCGGTGCGGTTCTCGAACCGGTGGGGGGTGGGCCTCGACGCGCGCTACCTGCTGGCGACCCGAGGCGACGTGCCCGAGATCGCCACCATCGACGGCGGCGGCTTCTGGGTCGCGCTCTCGCTGACCTACTTTATTCCCGCAGGTCCCAAGGATCCTCTCGGCGGCATGTTGTAAGAGCCACTCCATGGCGAACGAGCTGGCCGACAAGGGCCTCGAAGAAATCCGAAGGGAAGTGATCGAGGGTCGAAACCTCGTCATCAAGACAGACAACCAACTGAAGACGTTGCACGCCGAGCTCAAGCTCGTCGCCAAGCGCCAGGAAGACTTTCAACGCCGGCAATGGATCTCGTCGGCCGTGGCCTACGTCGTCTTCGCCGGCCTCTGCGTCGCCGGAGCGATCGCCATCTCGAACGCCAAGACCGCCTCGGCCGGTGCCGACCGCGAGCGCCTCGAGAAGCAGGTCAAAGAGCTCTCGGCCCAGATCGACCAGCTCAAGGCTTCCGATGCGACGCTGGCCGCGAACGAACGCACCGCGAACGAGATCTACAAGCTGATGAGCCAGGGGCAGGGTGAAGATCGCCTCAAGGGCATCGACGCACTGGCGAAGGTCGACCAGGCAAAGCTGTCGGCGTTTGCGCGCGTGGTGCTGGCCGACCGCGCGACGCTGCTTCGCAAAGAAGTGGGCGCCGCCTTCCTCGAGCGCGGCAAGTCGGCCTTTCGCCGGCAGGACTATTCGAACACCGTCACCGAGCTCACGCGCTTCATGGCGATGAACCCGGTCGAAGAAGACGCAGTCGATGCGTCGTACTTCCTCGGCAACGCGCTCATCCAGACGCGCAAGGCCGACGAAGCCGTGCCGCACCTGCAGCGCTACATCGCCGGCGACAAGCGGGCGAAGAACCGCGACTACGCGATGTTGATGCTGGTGCAGGCGCTGGACGCCAGCGGGCAGCGCGACAAGGCGACCGAGACGGCGCGGGACGCAGTGAATACCTACCCGGGCAGCGAGTTCGCAGGCTCCTTCCGTTCGCGCCTGTCGCGCAAGGATCCGGCGGCGGCTCCGGCACCGACCGCTGCGCCGGTTCCGGCCCCCGTCAAGACGAACTAGCCCGATGGCTGCGCCGCTGAGTCCCGAAGAGAAGCGCCTCTACCGGCCCTACCGTGGGCTGGCGTGGGGTCTCTATATCTTCTTCGCGGTCATCTTCTCGTTGGCGATCACCATCAATGTCGTGAAGTCGACGCTGGCGATGACGCCCGCGAAGCCGCCGCCCACCTCAGAGCTGATGAGCCCCGACGCGTGCGTCGCGACCGCGCGATCGCTGTGGGCCGAGCTCGATCAGCGCCGCGACTCGCTGTCGGATCCGTTCGATGGGGGCTCGGTGCGTCGTGTCGACGTCGACTGGACGGCGTTTCGCATCGAGTGGCTGACGCGGCACAACGCGGCCGCTTCCCGCTGCGGAAGCGACGCGCCCGATCGCGCGCCGCTGAAGAGAATCTACAAAGAGCTCGATACCGTGATGGATCTGTACACGACCAACGCGGTGCAGTTCGCCGGCGAAGTCGGGCCCACGCTCGATGCACTGCGCAGCGACCTGAACGCCTACCGGTAAGTTTTCTATTTGGCCGGCAGCACGATCTGGTAGCCGCCCGACGCGTCCGTCAATGATTCGCCCAGCAGCAGCGAGGTCGGAACCCCGCCCACGGTGCTCACCCGGAAGTAACGCACTGTCGCGTTCTCGACCGTCTGCATCTGGCCGGTGTTCGCGTTCGGCGCCGTCACCGTGCCGGTGACCTTGCGGCCCTTGCGCAGCACGGTTTCCTTCGTGTCGACGGTGCGTGATTGCGCGCCCGCATCGAGGGCTTCGTTTTCCGTCAGGCGGACTTCGACGATGCGCGTGGTCCGCGGCAGGTCTTCACCGGGGATGAAGTCGAGCTGGTAGACTGCCGGGTCGAGCTCGATGCGGAAGCGTCCAGATTCGTCGGTGAAGACCTCGCTCTCGCCCGACGGCAGCGGCAGCTTCCGAGCGTCCTTGAGCCTTTCCAGCGCCCGCGCCACCACCCGCGTCCCCATCATCGCGACGGAACCATCGGGGCGAAGCACGGTGCCGATGACGGAGATCTTGTCGGGGCAGATCACCGTCGCGTCTTGCGTGGTGGTGACCTCGAGCCGCGGCAGCCCGGGCGGGCCGACGCGCGCGCGCGCAGTGGCCTGGGTGACGCCGGCAGCCCCGTTGGGAGAAGGGACGACGGTGATGGCGTAGGCGCCGTCGACCGAGCTCGGCAGCACGTCGACTTTGAACTGGCCTTTCGCGTCCGTCAGCACCGCCTTCGACTGGAAGATGCCGCCGCCGCCGACCTGGCCTTCGAGCGTGACGAGGGCCCCGACGACGGGCTCGCCCGCGGTGGTCTTCACGAAGCCGGGCAGCTGCGGCAACGGATCGCCGAACTCGCCCAGCTGCAGGCGAATGAGGGGTTCGAGCGGGACGGCGAGGGTGAAGGTCTTGGTCGGTACCAGGGTGCCCGGCACGCGCGGCGAAGCGGTGAGCTCGAAAGACTGTGCCTGCTTCGCGTCGGGGGAAACGAAGAGCACGAAGTCACCTTCGCTGGTCACCGGCACGCGCTGAGACAGCGGGCGGCGCGTCAGCGTGGCGAAGGCCTGAATGTCCATCGCCTGGCCAACCGGAATCTCGGGGCTCGCTCCAGATTCGACGCGCTTCAACAGCCGGCCCGCGACGACCAGCGTTTCGGACTGGGCAGGGAAGGCGAAGCTCAAGGTGGCATTAATGCCGGCCTTGACGTTCACTTCGCCCGTTACAGGCGGCACAGACTGGTCAGCTGTTTCCGCGGTGACGGTGAACGTGCCCGCCCCAACCGGAAGGGAGTACGTGCCGCGCTCGGGCTTGACGAAGGTGTCCTGGTACGTGCGAACGACGGCCGGGATCAGATCGCTGCTGCCGCGCAGACGCACGGTCACCGCGCTCGAGTAGTTCAGACCGTCGCGAACGAACTCGCCGGTGACCCGCGCAGGCGCAATCTGAAACGAAGTCGACGCCTTGAAGCCTCCATCTGGAATCGCAAAATCCTGAGCAAGCTGACCAAGCCGGGTGTTTCCTTGCACCTCGACGACGAGGCCGCCTCCTGGGTCGCCGCAGCCCTGAAGTGGAAAGCAGATCTCGTTTTCACCGCAGTCGAGGTCGTTCTGACAGGCTGGGACGTAGGGGGTCCCGGTCGATGACGCGCAGCCGGTTAGCCCAAGCAGCAGCCCGTGCGTCAAGAGGCGAAAGAACAAGCCACGGGTCAGCATTTGCAGTCGCAAGCGTTGAGGTCGGTGA
>JAYUXE010000792.1:0-1541 GCA_043753165.1 Archangiaceae bacterium
GACGCGTCGGCGGCCATCGCGCCCGTGATCCGCTGCGCCCAGCCTTCGCGGTCGACCATCGCGCGCGACTTGCGAATCAGCCGCTTCGATTTCCGCTTCACTTCGAAGAACACCGGGCCCGCCTCGTACGCACGCACGCGCACCTTGAGCCGGTTGTGGTGCTCGGCCTTCGACGCCCAGTACAGCCCACGCCCGGGCGTATCGAAGTAGAGGCTCTGCACCAGGTAGCGCCCGGTGGTCGAGCGCGACGAGTTGCTGTCGGGCTCGCACCATGGGGAAAGCGAACGGCTCAAGGCCACGGCCTGCTCGTCGCTGATCAAGTACTTGAGCTCGTGGCGCTGGGGGATGACCGGCAGGCTCATCGGGGATCCCCAGACTTACGAAACTTGGCGAAAGCCGGGCACCCCCCTCGGTATCCCGTTGGAATTTAAGTATAGGGACCCCCATGTTCGCCCTTCTCGTGGCTGCGTTTCTGGGTGCCGACCCCGCCTCGTGGTCGAACGATTGCGGCCTCGAGCCCCCAGGTTCCTACGTGCCGTCGCCCGTGCCACCCAGGCCGAACGAGCTGCCCTGGAACCCAGCCGAACCGCCCATCGTCCGCCGCGAACGGAAATCGCCCGCGCGCACCTCGAGCCCTTCGACCGCCAGCTTCCGCGAGCAGGGCGTGCTGGCCGGCAAAGTCATCTACCTGTCGGCCGGCCACGGCTTCACCTGGGAAGACGGTTCCATGGCCTGGCGCACCCAACGCGGCACCACCAACGAGATCGTCGAAGACCTCGTCTCGACCGAGACCGTGCACCAGTTCCTCGTGCCGATGCTGCTCAACGCCGGCGCGCAGGTCATCACCGTGCGCGAGGCCGACCTCAACGTAAACCTCGTCATCGTCGACGACGGCAAGGCCGGCTACGTCGAGACGGGCGCCGGGTTCACAGACTCGTCGGTGGCAGGGTGGGGCGCGCCGCCGAACCCGATGAACACCGGCACCAACCCGTTCGCGCTGGCGAAGAACCGGCTGATGGACGCGGCGGCGGTGAGCAACGCGAGCGCGACCTACACCGCGAACTTTCCGGCCGACGGCTACTACAACGCCTACGTCAGCTACTCGGCGTACACCACGCGGGTCACCGACGCGCACTACATCGTGAACCACGCGGGGGGCCAGTCGCACTTCCGCGTCAATCAGCGGCGGCACGGCAGCACGTGGATTCTGCTCGGCCGGTTCTATTTCAAGAAGGGCAGCTCGGCCGCCGTCGTCGTCCAGAACGACTCGAAAGACACGGGCAACGTCTCGCTGGACGCCGTGCGGTTCGGCGGCGGCGTGGGCCTCGTCGATCGCGGCGGCGGCGTCAGTGGCCGGCCGCGCTTCGAAGAGGCCGGCAGGTACAACGCGCAGTACGCGGGCGCTCCGACGACGGTGTACGACTTCTCGAACAGCGACGGAAACGACGACGTCTCGACCCGCTCGCGCTTCGCGGCCTGGCTTCACGAACCGGGCGAGGACGCAGTGTTCCTCTCGTGGCACACCAACGCGTTCAACGCGT
>JAYUXE010000793.1:0-9001 GCA_043753165.1 Archangiaceae bacterium
CAGGTCCGCACGCCGCTGCAGTTCGGGCCGATTCCCGGCCGCCCGCCCCCGAAGCTGGGCGAGCACACGAAAGACATCCTAGAGTCGGGCGCCTGATGCGAAGGGACCTCGGACTCTGGCTGTTGCCGCTGTCGGCCGTGACGTTCGTGGTGGCGTTCGCGTGTGGCGGTGAGAATGCCGAGGCGCCGCGGGCCGAGGTGTCGGACGCCGGCGTGGCCGCGTCGTGCAAGGGCTTCGACCAGCTGATGCCCAACTTCCTCAAGTTCGTCGATCAGGGGAAGACTGAGAATCTGCGCAAGGTGATCAAAGACCACCTGCTGGTGCCCGAACGCGAGGGCGACCCGCCGCCGATCAACGACGTGATGCGCGCGATCTTCTCGACCCTCACCACATTGGCCCAGGCGCCCGCCGAACCCGGAGCGAAACGCGGTGCGCAATGTGCCGACGTGCCCCCGCCCCTCAGCCGCGCGAACGAGATCTGTGAAATGCGCCGCGTGCTCGACCTGCTCGTGCACCAGGGCAAGGGGCTCGAGACGCTCGAGATCATCGACCCGCAGATGACCGCGCTCGTGAACTACGTCATCGGCAAGGGCGTCGATGGCAAGCCGCACTACGAGGTCGCGCAGGTGGTGTCGGCGCAGTGCTCGCAAGACGCCGACTGCCAGCTGAGCGCGGGGCTCGACCTCGCGATCGCGCTCACCGACTACCTCGAGACGCCCGAGGGCAAGAAGCTGATCTCGGACCTCGATGCGCTTCGCACCGCTGGTGATGGCGGGCCTTCGGTGCTCGACCTGCTGAACTCGAACGCGCTGGCCGAGAACGATGCGGTCGGCCTGTCGAAGGTGCTGCTCGGAGCGATTCAGGCCGGCACGCCTTCCGACCTGGATGCGTTGCTGAACAACCCGCTGCTCGCTCCGTACAAGACGACGCTGAAGCCGCTGGTCGACGACTTGAAGGTGGTGCTCGACCCGAACCGCGCGTTGATTGGGCCGACGCGAAAGGTCCTCAACTGCGTCAACAAGAAGGATCCGAACAGCGAAGTGGTGCGGATGATCTACCGGCTCGCGCTGGGGCCCAACAAGCTGCCCGCGTTCGGCTTGACGAAGCTGCTCATCGTGGCGAACGAAGTGAAGAACGCCGACGTGCGCGGCGCGCTGCCGCATCTGATCGGCACCATCGCCAGGGCGGTGCGCCAGGACGAGCAGGCGATCGATTCGGCCGCGAAGGTCTGCCGCACGCTGCTGTCGACGAAGGTGACGCAAGGCCAGGCGCAGTCGAACGCGCAGCTCGCGTTGCCCGTCGTCGCCGAGCTGTTCACCACTGGCATCGTGGCCGAGACGATCTGCGCGATCGACACGCTCGTGTTCGGCTGCACCGGCGGGCCGCAGCCGGCGTGCAAGTAGTCAGCGGCCGACTGTCCTTTCGAGCCATTCGATGAAGACGCGCACGCGGCGCGACAGCTGGCGACGGTGCGGGAAGAGAATTGTCAGCGGCATCGGCCTGGCGCGAAGCTTCGGCAGCACCTCGACGAGCCGCTTCGCCCGCAGATCATCCCGCAGGCCACCAGACCCGGGCGTCTGGATGATGCCGAGCCCGGCGATGGCGGCGGCGATGTAGGCCTCGGCGCTGTTGACGGTGACCTGGCCGCGCATCGGCTTCTCTTTCCAGACGCCGTCCTCCTCGTATTCCCAGCCGTCGGGCTTCGCGCCGAACGAGCCGGCGTAGTGAACGAGGAAGTGCTTCTCGAGCGCGGCGAGGCTGCGCGGCGTGCCGTGCTTCCGCAGGTAGCCGGGGCTGGCGCAGTTGATGAGCTGGAGCTCGCCGAGGCGGCGGGCGACGAGGCCCGATTCCGAGAGATTGCCGACGCGGATCACACAGTCGTAGCCCTCGCGAACGAGGTCGACGAAGCGATCGGTTGAGCCGAGCTCGAGTTCGAGGGCCGGGTGCCTTGCCAGAAACTCGGGCAGGCGGGGGATGACCTGGAAGCGCGCGAGCCGGCTCGGCAGGTCGACGCGGATGCGGCCCGTCAGCGCCTCTTCGGACTTCTGGAACAGCGTCTCGACCTCGTCGGCGTCGGCCAGTAGATCCTTGCAGCGCCCGTAGAACTCGGTGCCGTCTTGCGTGAGGCGAACGCGGCGCGTCGTGCGCTGCAGCAGGCGGACGCCGAGGCGCTTCTCGAGCTGCTGCACCGCGATGGACGCCGACGCCTTGGGGATGCCGAGGTCTTTCGCGGCGGCGGTGAAGCCTTCGAGCTCGGCCACGCGAACGAAGACGCTCAGGGTCTGCAGTCGATCCATTGGACGATAATAGTGAACAGTGTGTCTGCGCGCAAACCGATTGTTCAGACGCGATTCGGGGCGTATCCAGTCATCCATGACCAATCGAATTGCAGTGATCACGGGTGGCAGTCGGGGGCTGGGCAGGAATGCGGCGGTGCACCTGGCGAGGGTGGGCGTCGGCAGCATCCTGACGTACCGGTCGAACGAGGCAGAGGCGAAGAAAGCGGTGGCCGAGGTCGAGCAGGCGGGGGCGAAGGCGGTCGCGCTGCCGCTGGACACAGCCAGGTCGGGCTCTTTCGCGGACTTCGCCGGCGCGGTGAAGCAGGCGCTGCAGCAGACGTGGAAGCGCGATCGGTTCGACTTCCTCGTCAACAACGCGGGGCACGGGCTGAGCAAGCCGTTCGCGGACACCACCGAGGCCGAGCTCGATGAGATGTACCAGGTGCACTTGAAGGGCCCGTACCTGCTGACGCAGAAGCTGCTGCCGTTGATTGAAGATGGCGGGCGGATCTTGAACGTGTCGTCGGGGCTGGCGCGCTTCACGATGCCGGGATCCTCGGCGTATGCGACCATGAAGGGCGGCATCGAGGTGCTCACCCGCTACATGGCGAAAGAGCTCGGCGCGCGGCAGATCTCGGTGAACGTGGTCGCTCCGGGGGCGGTGGAAACGGACTTCAACGGCGGTCACGTGCGCGACAACGCGCAGCTGAACAAGATGGTCGCGTCGCTGACGGCGCTGGGCCGCGTGGGCCAGCCGGACGACATCGGCGGCGTCGTGGCGAGCCTGCTCGCGGGCGAGACCCGGTGGATCAACGGCCAGCGCATCGAGGCGTCGGGCGGGCAGGGGCTGTAAAGAGGTTCTTCGGCCGGTTTCATCTGCCTGCTAGAGCCAGTCGACGACTTTCAGGCCTGGCACCCGTCGGAACTCGGCCGTGTTGTGCGTTGCCAACGCCCAGCCTTGCGACAATGCATGGGCGGCGATCAGCGTGTCGAGCGGACCGATGGGGGAACCCCGTCGCTCAAGGAGCGCGCGCAGCTCTCCGTAGCGAACTGTCGCGGCCTCGTCGAAGGACACCACCGTAATCCGCGACGTCAGCGCTTGAAGTCTGGCGTTCACCCGGGCGGATTGGGTGCTCTTTGCTGCGCCAAACCGCAACTCGGCGAGGGTGATTGCGCTCATTCGCAGCGAGGACGGCGGGTGTTTCTCGAGCGCCGGCCGTACGAGCTCGTCGCGCTTGAGGATGGCGATGCAGATGTCCGTGTCGAGCAGAATCTTCACAACGGACGGCGACGTTCCGCAGGGCCAGTTTTTTCGCGCTTCAGCGGGCCAGACAGGGGCGGAAAGCTCTCCCAGAACCCCGACCAGTCGTCCTTCTCAGCGACCGGTACGATCAGCAGTCCGTTGCCGCGCCTCTCAATCGTGACGTCGTCCGCATCAAGGCGCATGGCTTTGGGCAGGCGAACGGCCTGACTTCCACCTGACCAGAACACCTTGCTCTTCGTCTGCTTCGCCATGCGCCAAGTATATACAAGCCGTACCTATGAAATCGAACCGGCTTAGAACCGGAAGTTGAACCGGCCGCCGGCGATGAAGTCATGACGATCGTTTCCGGCCAGCGGCAGGGTGGCTGCGAGCTCGATGCCCACGCGCATGACGCGGAACCGCAGCGCTACCGTCGGCGCGAAGTAGCTCTTCAGCTGGCTCAGTCTTCCGGTGAGGTCGACCACCAGCGCGGCAAACGACACCGGCGAAAACTGCAGCCCCGCGGTGAGCACGCCGCCGTAGCGGGGCAGGGGCAGCGCGTCGCCGACGCCCGCATTGAAGTCGAGCCCCAGGTAGCTGTGCACTTCGAGCATCTTCGCGGGCCGCCACGTGGTCGCGTGTCCGAGCTCGACCCCAATCGCGCGGGCCGACGGATTCACGAACGACGTCGGCAGCATCACGCGCGCGCTGATCGCCCCGAGGAAGCGGTCGGTGCCGTAGAGATGGCGGGTGGCCCCGAGGGTGAGCGCCCCGAGCGCGATCGTCGTGCCCTTCAGTGACGTCTGCACGTAGTTGTACTCGACCGCTTCGAGCGTGCCGAACACCTCGGTCTTTGCGTTGATCGCGAAGCTGCCGAACACCAGACCGTCACCCACCAGGTTTCCGTAGAAGTTCGGTGTGTCGATGATCGCGGCGAGCCTGCCGCCCAGGCCGACCTCGCTGCGCGGGCACACGCGGCGGCCTGTCGCCATGTCGGCCTCGATGAAGCCCAGCGCCACCGGACCTTCTCCAAGCCCTTCCGCCTGCCAACGCGCGCAGCCCGTGGCCTCACCTGCGGCGACCGGAAGCGTCGGAGCCTCCACCTGCGGCACTGGCGCGTCGGCCTGCGCGAGGGCGATCATCAGCAGCGCGGCGATCATGGCCGGCCCCCTTTCACGCCGGGCGCCTGAAACCCGGGCGTCGCATCGCGATCCAGCACGAACGGGTTGGTGAACGCGTACGGGTACCCATCGGTGATGCGGTTGAAATGAAACGCCACGTCGGTGGGCGGCAGCGGCTCGCCGTTCTTCAGCGGCCCGAACTTCGCGCCTTCTGCGACGTCGGCCTTGTCGACCACGCCGTCGCCGTTGTTGTCCGTGGTGTCGGGAATTCCATCGGGGCTGCCATCGAGCCCGCCGCCCAGGTCGCCGACGATCGGCAGCGCCGACCCGGCCTCGATCGACAGCCACGCATCGCCAGTCACTGCGGCGACAAGCTCGGCCAGCGGCACCGTGCCCTCGTAGCGAACGAGCTCGGTCGTGCCGAACGGGTCGGCCGCGGCCGCGTTTGCCACCACTTTCTTCACCACGACGCCGTTCACCACGAAGCGCACTTCGGCAACCGGGATCCACGGGGCCGACGACACCTTCACCTTCACCTGCGCTCCGTCTTTCGGCTTGAACGGCTCGAGCGAGCTCGACTTGTCGCCCGTGACGCCCTCGACCGTCGCCTCGATGATCGGGCCATTCGTGCCGAGCACCTTGCCGGCCTTGATGGCCTCGTTGAACTTGTTGATGTCGAAGTTCGGGCCCGCCTGCGTCCCCGCGTAGACGAGGTTGCGCGGCATCCCGACCGTGTTGTCCGTCAACGAGTGCGAGTCGGAGTTCGCGGTGCCGGTCTTCAGCTGGCCCTGGTTCAACGAATAGAACCAGAACGCGCGGTACTGAATCAGCAGGTCGTTTTGTGACCCGTTCATCACTTCCTGCGCGTGGTGCCCGTTGTTGCGGTGCTGGCTGTCTTTCGCGCGCACGTACATGCCGGCCGACGTGCCGTCGTCTTCGGCCGGAAGATTCTTCAGCGTGTTCAGCGAGAGCGCACGTGGGTAACCCAGGTCGCGGCCGAACTCGGCATTCGCCCACGGGTGGTTCAGCTCGATCAGCGGCTCGGCCACGATCGGATCCCGAAGCGCGGTCGCGCGATCCATCAGGACGCCCGGCTCGATGAACTCGTCGAAAGGGCCTCCGTTGCGCGGCTTCAGCGGGTCGTACTTCATTGGCCAGAAGTTGTAGTGGCCGATCACCAGCGGGAAGCCGTAGTTGGGAATCCGCATCCACGGAATGTGGCCCGTGGTCTCGACGCCCGTGATCGCCGTCATCTTTCCCGAAAGGCCCAGTTGCTGGAGCAGCGTCGAGTAGTCGTAGACGACGTCGTGGTCGGTCGAGACGATCACCTCGAGATCCGACGCGGCAAACGACAGCACGCGATCAAAGTCGGGAATCGAGCTGTCGAAGCTGGCAGCGCCGTGCACGTGGAAGTCGGCGCCGATGGAACCGGCCAGCGGCAGTGCAAGCCGGCGCAGCGAGAAGGTCAGCGTCTGCACCGTCGGGGTGAGGTCCACGGTCTGCCGCGCGATTGTCCAGAACGGGCCGTGAAACGCGTAGACGTGGAACTTGCCCACGGGGACTTCGGCGATCGCGGTGCCATTGCGAACGAGGATCCGGTTGCACGCGGGCGACGCACCGGGGGGCGGGCCGAGCCACGGCGAGCAGACGTTGAACTGGCCCATCAGGCTTCCCGACAGCTTCTCTTTGTCCGCGTCATCGGCCGGAACCAGAAAGAGCTCGGCGTCGATTCCCGCCATCGTGTCGGCGTCCTTCACGTCGAACGTCAGGCGCGCCGTCGACGGCAGCGTAAAAGTGCCGAGGTCCGTGTCGGCCGAGACGTTGGCGAACGCCTTCGAGACCTGCTTCTGCCCGAACGAATGCGCCTCGACGACGTAGCCCTTGCCTGCGGGGACCTTCATCGAGAACACGCCGCGGTCGTCAGGCACGGTGGTGTTCCACGGCGTCCGCTTCGACACGTCGAGGCTCTCGGTGCCTTCGCTGACGAGGATCATCGTCTCGCGCTCGGTGTCGAGCTTCGCGGCGCCCATGCGTTCGACCTTGCCGCTGATCGTGACGAACTTCTCGCCCAGCACCTGGGTGCGGATGTCCATCGCGAGGTCGGTGGCAGGCGAGATGCTGCTGCCCGGCACCGCGACGAGGAAGCGTTCGAACGTGAGGTAGCCGCGCGGAGGCACCACCGTGCGCTTCACCCCTGCGAAGGAAACGACGGCGCTGTGGAAGCCTTCCAACGACGCTTCCGTGCACGAGACTTCGCTGTAGCTGACCTGCTGATCCGAGTGCGCATTGGCCGACATGAACGGAAAGGCGCGGACGACGTCGTTGATGCCGGTGAGCGTGAAGCCCTTGTGCTGCCAGCCGCTGCCTTCGCCCGGAGCAAAGGGCAGGGGCTCGCGGTTTCCCCACCAGAAGCCGTCGCCCAGCATCCACAGCTGCGTGTCGGTGCCGCGGTTGATGATCTCGGTGCGCATGCGCACGCCGCGATCGCACGGGGTGAGCTCGTAGCGGGTGTAGATGCGGATGTCCGGCCGGTTCTGCAGCGTGCCCTTCACTTCAACGGCCACGCGGGCCGGGCGTTCGTCGATGATTTCCAGCGTGCGGTAATACGCGGCGTCGTCGGGCAGCACGCCGATGACGGTGAGCACCTGGTTCAGCGCGTCGTTCTGTTTTCCGGGCGTCGAGACGTCGATGATCGAGCCGCCCGACGGGTCGAGGTTCGTTTGATTGCCGATGCCCGCGATGGTGACCTGGGCGAACGCGTTCTGCAGCACGACGTCGCCACTGGCGCCGATTGCATCCCAGCCGCCGGTACGTTGCGAGGTCTGGGTGAGGGTGTCGACCCGCAGCGAGGAATTCGCGCTGGCGTCGCACGTCATCTTCACTTTCGGGCAGGGCGGAGGCAGGTGGCACGCCTTGTCGCTGGCCAGACAGCCTTCCTTCCCCGAGCACGCCGACAAGCCGAAGAACCCCAGACAACAACAGACTGCGAGCAGCGCTCTCATGGCCATCCGTCCCATCCGTGACTTGCGTGGCAGGCGTCACCGATCAGATCCAGGTAGATCTGCGGCGACGTCTTCTTGATCTCGTTCATCTTCGAGAACGTCTTGTCCGCGTCGAGCATTCGCAGCGTCGCGTCGAGCAGCGCCTTCGCCTTCTCGATGCCCTGCTTCTGCACCACCGTCGGCTTCCAGCCTGTCTCGTCTTTGAGGCGCGCGAGCGTTTCGAGGAAATGGCCGTAGAACTTCAGCATCTGGGTGAGGATCTGCAGCCGGTACTGGGGCGCCTGCTCGAGCGCGGCGTCGTACTGCCGGCGTTCGGACTCGAGGCGGTAGAAGTGAACGTCGATCACCGTGTCGAGGCGCTTGCCCCACTTCTTCTTCACTTCCGGAAAGCGCGACCAGCCGAGCACCGCCTGCACGAGATGAAGGCCGCCGCAGCTGTGGCCGTAGAGGCCCTGCTTGCGCTTGTCGACCTGCGGCAGGTTCTTTTCCATCCCCAGCTTGAGGTCGCTTTCGGCGAGCTCGACGTACGCCAGCGCGTCTTCCATCACGTCGTTGAAGTCGACGTCTTTTCCGCCGGCGCTCGCGAAGTGCGCCGCCTTGCCGGGCTTGAGCCCGTACGAGAGCAGATCCAGCGTCCAGGCGACGTCGCGCCAGTAGTCCTCTTTCTCGGGCACGTGGCGAAAGCCGAGCTTCACCGACGCGACCAGCTCGGCCAGCGAGACCTTGCCCCACGCGGCGGGGTAGGTGGTCGACGGTTTGTCACCGCCCAGGACCAGGGTCTTCACGAGCAGGTTCGTGTGAGGCTCGATGGGGGTGCCGTCGGCGGCGTAGCGCTGGAAGCCGAAGGGTGCTCCCGACAGCGGGCCGGCGTCGAAGCTCAAGTTTCGCTGCAGGTAGTCCTTGATGATGACGTCTGCCGCTTTTCTGCCGTCGGCGGCCGGGTAGGCGGTACCAAACGCGCAGATGCCGTGGGCCATCGCCCAGGGGTTCTTCACGTCCCCGGCAAATTGCAGGCACTGATCTCGCAAGAGCTGGTGGCCCCAGGCCCGCTCGCGTTTGGCAGGGGTCGCGGCAATCAGGACAGCGAGCAGAAACCCAGCAACCATCGTTGTGCCGCTATATAAGCCGCGGCGGCCGGTCGAAGGTAGTAGTCGGAAAGACGCACCATGAAAGCCTCCATCTTTCGACGGATCCTGGCCGCGCTCGCGTTGGTCTTCGCCGCGCCCGCGGCCGCCCAGTACGTCGCCACGCCGATGGGAGGTGTGCCGTACCCGACGCTGACGAGCAGCGCGCCGGTCAACCTGATCGCCGTCACGGGCACGGCCAACGACCGCGGCCGCGCGACGATTCCGATCG
>JAYUXE010000794.1:0-1537 GCA_043753165.1 Archangiaceae bacterium
TTGGACCCGCGTTCACCCCGCGACAGATTCTCTACTACCCGATGCGCCACCTCGGGCAGCCCACGGTCGTCATCGACGTGACTTCCTCGCACGCCCGAAAGATGGAAGCCGTCCGCTGCTATGGCAGCCAGGTCGACCCTGCGACGCCGGGCCCCGCGACGCTGGTCGGCTCGCCGCTGTCGCTGCCGTCACTTTTCGCGCGCGACCAGCTGTACGGCGCGCAAATCGGAGTGCCTTTCGGAGAACCGTACATCTGCCTTGAAACTCCGGGGCTCGCCGACCCACTGGACCACTACCGGCGCAACACGTTCGCAAAGCCGCTCTTTTTCCCATGAACCTCGGCATCACCTGCTTTCCCACCTTTGGCGGCAGCGGCCTGATTGCGAGCGAGATTGGCCTGGCGATGGCGGCGCGCGGCCACCAGGTGCACTTCATCGCCCGCGCTTTACCGGTGCGCCTGCTGAAGGCCACGAACGTCGCGTTTCACGAAGTCGCCAGAAGCGACTACCCCGCGTTGGCGGACTCGAGCGCGTACCCCATCGCGCTGGCGTCGAAGATGATTCAGGTCGCGACCGAACAACGCCTCGACCTGCTGCACGTGCACTACGCCGTGCCGCACGCGACCGCAGCCTGGATGGCGGCCGAAGTGATGGGCAGCAACGCGCCTCGCATCGTCACCACGCTGCACGGCACGGACATCACGCTCGTCGGCTCGGACCCCAGCCACCTGCCCATCACGCGCTACTCGGTGCAGCGCAGCGACGCCGTCACCGCGCCGTCTGCATTCCTGCGCCGCGCGACCTGGCAGAAACTCGAGCTGCCCGACTCGCTGCCCATCGAAGTGATTCCGAACTTCGTCGACACGAAGCGTTTTGCACCGACGGACGACCGTTCTCCGCTTCACAGGCTCTTCCCCGGCGGCGCGCCGACGCTCGTCCACGTCTCGAACTTCCGCCCGGTGAAGCGCATCGCCGACGTCGTCTCCATCTTCGCCGCGGTGAACGCACAGCGACCCGCGCACCTCGTCCTCATTGGCGATGGGCCCGAACGCGCCGCGGCCGAGAAACAGGTTCGCGGTCTCGGGCTCGAATCGCGCGTCGCCTTCCTCGGTGAGCGCGACGACTTCGAAGCCGTGCTCGCGGCGTGCGACGTCTTCCTTCTTCCCAGCGAGCTCGAGAGCTTCGGCCTCGCGGCGCTCGAAGCGTTGAGCTGTGGCGTGCCGGTGGTCGGCAGCCGCATCGGCGGAATTCCCGAGCTGGTGGTGGAAGGGAAGACGGGGTTGCTCGCGGGGCTGGGAGACGTGGCGGCGATGGCCAGCCACGTGCTCACCCTGCTCGACGATTTGAAGGGTTACTCCCAGCGGGCCCGCGCGGATGTGCTCGCGCGGTTTCAGCTGGGTCCTGCCATCGACCGTTACGAAGCGCTCTACCGGGCGGTTACTTCGCCTTCCAGGTCGCGAGCGCCTTCGTCACCTGGTCTTTGAAGAAGAACCCGTCGGGGTCCTTCGCGCCGAGGTCCGCCGCCACCTGCGCGTGCT
>JAYUXE010000795.1:0-1536 GCA_043753165.1 Archangiaceae bacterium
AGCCGGGCCGCCCGCTGGAATAAGCGCGTCACCCGATGCCGAAGAAAAAGGCCGGAAAGGGTGAGCAGCTGCTCGCCCTCTTCGAAGCCCAACGCAAAGACGGCAGCTATGTGCATTCAGACGAGACGGTGCGCGCGCTGGTGCCGCTGTTGTTCCTCGCCTCGGGCGAAGACCTCTCGCACCAACCTCCAAAGCTGCAGGCACTGATGGGCGAGTTTTTTTCCCGCCTCGGCCTGAAGCCCCGCGCGACCGTGGACGAGCTGCAGGCCGCCGTCGATCTTCACTACGCCGAGCATCCCGTCGACCCGAAGCTGCTCGCGAAGCTGCAGAAGACGCTGCGCGGATGAAGCGCGTCGCCCGTCTTCCCGAAGACCTCTCTCGGGTGCGGGCGTTCGATCGCGCCCTGAAGGCCAACCGTTCGGCCGTCGTCGAGCTCGTGCACGAGCACCGCGAAGACTGGGCGCGCCGCAAAGTGACGATGCTCGAGCGCACGGGCTTCCCGCTGCGGCCTTTCTTCCTGCAGCGCCGCCACACCGATTTCATCGCGTCGTCGCTGCACACCGCGTTCGGAAAATTGTTCGCGCGCCTCGCCGCGCATGCCGATGACCCGCGGTGGCTGCAGAAGCACGTGCCGCTGGCTCCCGGAGTCTGGGAGGCGCTCGATGTTCGCGCGGGTCTCGCCTCGGACAGCTTGCGCAAAGTTCTGCGGCCCGACGGGTTCCTGTACCCGGACCACTACCTGCTGACCGAGATCAACTTCGGCAACGGCATCATCGTCAGCAACGCGTACACGGAAGGCGTCTACGACTTCTTCGCGCGCTCGCCCGTATTCGCCGCACTGAAATGGGACGTCGCAGCGCACGTGCAACGGCCGTTTCTCGGCTACGTCGAGATGATCCGTTCACTGGTGCGCAAGTCGCCAGGCCGCCCCCGCGTCGCGATGCTCGCGCACTCGTACGAGTGGGACACCATCCTCGGGTATCCCAAACGCGTGGTGCAGCAGATTCACTACGCGCGCAAACGGCTGAAGGCGGTGGGCATCGACACGTTCCTGGTGCAGGAAGGCGATGTCACCGTCGACGCGCGGGGCAAGGCGCGCATTCGGGGTGAGAGGAAGGCCGTCGACCTGGTGTTGATGATCACCATCGGCACCTCGTTCATGGACGAGCCGCATCGCCTCACCTCCGACCTCTCTGCCCTTCGGGGGTCGAACGTTGGCGACGTGCGCCTCGCCAAGCCACTGGTCTCGCTGGGCTTCGACAAAGGCACCCTGCCCTTCTTCCGCGCGATGCCGCTGTGGCCGCGCCGCGACGGCAAGGAGTTCCGGGTCGAGATTGCAGAGACGATTTTCCCGGCCGACGCGAAGTTGAAGCAGGACGACTGGGTGCTGAAGAAGGCGTTCGACGGCAAAGACACGCACGTCGGCGTGTCGACCGCGCCGCGCCTGTGGAAGACGGTGCTCGACGAAGCGACGCGCGGCCGCGAGTACGTCGCCCAGCGCTACGCCTCGATGCCCCGCGCGCGCATGCCCGTGCT
>JAYUXE010000796.1:0-8980 GCA_043753165.1 Archangiaceae bacterium
CCGACGCCGAAGTAAAACCTACATCCGCTCGTCGATCGCCCGGTTGCTCATCTCGTCGGCGGCCTTGTTCATCTCGCGCGGGACGTGCACCAGCTTCACCCGAGAGAAGTCGTTGAGCAGCTTCACCGCCTCCTCATAGAGGGGACGCAGCGTGGCGCTCTTCACCTGGTAGCGCCCGCCCAGCTGCCGGATCATCAGCTCGCTGTCGGCGAACACCTCGATCTCGCGCACGCCCAGATCCCGCGCCCGCCGCAGGCCGATCAGCAGCCCCATGTACTCGGCGTAGTTGTTGGTCTGCACGCCGAGGAACTTCCCCAGCCGATCGACCACCTGCCCCGATGGCATCACCAGCACCGCGCCCGCGCCCGAGATGCCCGGGTTTCCGCGCGCCGCTCCGTCGGAATACACGCGCATCCGTTCGAACGCCGCCTGCACGTCCACCGTCGCGCCCGTCGCTTCACCCATCGCTTCCGCCGCGCGCGCGAGCAGCTTCTTCAGCCGTTCACGCGTGACGTTGGGGAACGCTTCGAGCGTCGCGGCAAGCGGCTCTTCCCGCGCGATGAACTGCAGAAGCTCGGTGTCGCTGGCTGACTTTTTTGGCACTGCGTTCAGGCGTCGAGCGCCTCGGCTGCGTGGACGATTCGCTGGCAAGACGGACATAGGTCGTACCCGAGGGTCGTTCGCAGCGTGTTGTACATCTGAGGCGGGATGTTCATGCGGCAGCCGTTGCACGTACCCGGCGCAATGACCGCGGCCATCGCCGGCAACTTCTTCTTCTTGATGTGCTCGTACCGCTTGATCAGCGTCGAATCGACTTTCGCCGCCGCCGCTTCCCGCTTGCCCGCGTAGCCCTTCACCTGCATCTCGACCGCGGTCAGCTGCTCGCGAAGCGCGTTCATCTTGTCCGCCAGCTCTTTCGCGCGGCCGTTGAACTCGCCTTCTTTGACCTGGTACGCGCCGCGCTGCGCCGACTGCAGCTTGCCGAGCTCGATCAGATCTTCGGCCATCGTGAGATTCGTCTTCTTCGCGATGTCGATCTCGCGCGCCAGCGCCGAGTACTCACGCGTCGATCGCTGCTCGGTGAGTCGCGCTTCCCACTTCTTCACCTTGTCTTTCTCTTCGACGATCGTCTGTTCCATCGTCGCCTTCTGGCGATCGAGGTCAGTCATCTTCCCGCGCTCGGCATCCGTCGCGCTGCGGGCAAGGCCAAGCTGCTGCTCGAGCTCAGCGATCTGCTTCGGATACTCGGCCGCCGACTTGTTCAGTGCGGCGATCTCCATGTCCACCTTCTGGAGCTCCACCAGGGCCAACAATTTCTCCCGCAAAAATGCCTCCGTGCGACATAACGCGCGCATGCGCGGTTCGCGTTGCTTCTACCAACAAGGTTTGCGGCGATCCAAAACACTTTTCGCTGCTGCGTTTCTCATCGTCGCGGCATGTAAGAAAGAACCGGCGCCCATCGTGCCTTCTGTTCCGGTCGTTGCCGCACCGCAAGGCCCATCGGGTTGGGTCGAAGGCCGCATCACCGCGCGCGGAAAGCTGCCCGTGATGAGGGCGCAGCCGCTGGACAAGTCGCTGCAGAAACACTGCGGTGAGTCCGCGCCGGATCTTTCGTTGACCGTCGCCGCCGACGGCGCGCTGCAGGAAGCCGTCGTCTCCATCGATGACGCCGTGCCCGATCTTCTTCCTTCGAATCTTCCCCAGCCCTTCATCGATCAGAAGGCGTGCCTCTACCGCCCGACCGTGCTCTCGACCCGCGCGGGCCAGATGCTGAAAGTGAAGAACAGCGATCCGCTGATGCACAACGTCCGCGCGATGAGCTCGAAGTCACCCGTCTTCAATGTCGCGATGCCGCTCGAAGGCCTCACGTTGGACAAGCCGCTGCCCGCCGCAGCAGGAATCACCCAGCTGCACTGCGACGTTCACCCGTGGATGACCGCGTGGGTCGTCACCTTCGCGCACAACCTCTACGCGACGACCACACCCGACGGCCGATTCCGCATCGATGGCGTTCCTGCCGGCAAACACCCGGTGAAGGTCTGGCACCCGCGCCTGGGCCAGAAGATGATCGAGGTCGCCGTACAGGCCGACGCCGGCACGCCGGTCGAGGTCGAGTGGGAAGTGTCCGACACTGTCAAACCGTGATCGCCTGACACGCCCGTCGCTGTTGACCCACCCTGAAATCGTCGAAGCGCCCGTAAATCCTTTGCCTGCCTCGTGCGTATGAGGTGGCAGAGAGGTTGCTGATGGGCGGTAAGAACCAGCAGGGGACATCCATGGGTACCAACACCACGACCACCGTTCGCCGACCCACGCCGCCGCGTCCCGCGGGAGAACAGGCCATCAACGCCACGCTCTACGCGCAGATTCGTCAGGCGATCGCCGAGCTCAAGTAGCCGGCGTCGCCGAAGACGGGAACCAGAAGGGCCGATCAGACGTCTTCGTCAGCGGCTTCTTCGTCCTCGAACTCTTCGATCTCTTCTTCCTCGTCGTCACCCTTGGCAGCAGGCTCCGCGGGCTCGATCGGCTCGATGATTTTCGGCACTGCCGCAAGGCGGCCACGGCGGCCTTCCGCAGGGCGATTCGCGGGGCTGTCGCGCTGGTCGGCGCCGCATTTGGGGCAGACCGGGTCCGGCTTCTTCAGGTCGTAGAACTTCGAATTGCACTTGAAGCAGACGAATTTGTTTCCGAGATCTTTGGCGGGCATTTAGTTGCCCTCCTACGTGTGGGCGGAGGTGACTTCAGAAGGGCGGGCTGCTTAAAGCCGTGAACGTTCCAAGTCAACGACGGGCGCGGTAACCTTTGCTTAACTTCGACTGTCTCAGCTTTGAAGGACCTTAGAACTTCCTCGTGAACGTCACCTGCGACAAGTGCAACAAGCGTTACTCGATTGCCGACGACAAGGTGCGCGGCAAGTCGGTGAAGATCCGTTGCAAGCAGTGCCAGAACCTCATCTCGGTTCAGGGCCCTTCTTCTGGTTCCGAAGGGGTGCAGCTGGCCGTCGCTCCCGCCGCCGTCTCGCCGAGCCCCTGGGAAGACGAGCGCACCCGCGCCGCACCCGCGATGGACAACAGCGCGCAGTGGTTTGCGATGGTGAAGGGCAAACAGCTCGGGCCCTTCGACCCCAAGGGCCTCGAAGCAAGAGTGAAGACGGGCGAGCTCACCCTGCGCACGTACCTGTGGAAGCAGGGCATGGGCGACTGGAAGCGCGCGTCCGATGTGCCCGAGGTCAGCAGCGTCTTCGCGGGCGTCTCCGTCGGGGCGACCGCCACCGCTTCCTCTGCCTCTTCCACCCTTTCGCAGCCGCCCGTCAGCAAGCGTGCGCCGGCGGTGCAGCGCGATGTCGCCGTGGCGCTCGAGATGCCGTCGCCCGAGATTACGGGGAAGAAGCCGAACGGCAACGGTCACGCGGAGCCGCTTCCCCCGCCGATCAAGGCGACGAGCTCCGCGCGGATTCCGGCGGTGGCGAAGTCGCCCGAGCCGCTGCCGGTGCTGCCCAACGACATTCCGGACGCGGATCCAACGGCGCCTGCGCCGGTGCCGACCGCGAAGGCGAACGCGCCATTGTCCGATTTGTTCGGCGGTGACATGCCCGCGCCGTCGGGTCCTGCCGAGGCAGGGCCGATGGGCGATCTCGCGGCGGATTCCAACGCGAACAAGGAAGAGGCCGACCCGTTCGCGGCGCTCGGTGAAGCGGATCCCGCGATGGCTCCCGCGCCGGGTGAAGCGACCAAGTTCTTCATCGCGCAGGCTGGCGTGAACAAGCGGAACCCGCCCTGGAAGATTGCGCTCTTCGTCCTCGGCGCACCGGCGGGAATCATCGGCATCCTCTTCCTGCTCTCGTCGCTTCACATCGTCCCGCTCGAGGTCACCCGCACCAACGAGCAGGGCGAAGAAGTGAAGGAGTCCTTCTTTTCTCCCGGTGGCGTCAGCGGCATCAAAGACCTGTTCTCTGGCGAAGCGGCGAAGCGAAAGGCCGAGGCAGAGAAGACGAAGCAGGCCGCGGCCGATCGAAAGCGCCGCGAAGCGCTGGCGAACCGCCCCGACAGGCCCGTCGAGAACAAGCCGGACAACGCGCCCGACAAGCCCGCCGAAGTGAAGCCCGTCGACCCCGCGCTCGCGCTCATCTACGGAAACGGGGTCGAAAAAGAATCGAAGGGCCCTCGCGTGCGCCTGGAAGATCGCAAGAACCAGGCGGCGACGGATTCGTCGGGCCTCTCGCAGGAAGCCAGCCAGAAGGTCATCGGCGACAAGATCAAGGCGTTCGAAGGCTGCGTCGAGCAGGCGCTGCGCCGGAACCCGAACCTCGCCGTGGGCCCCATCGAAGTCGTGCTGAACGTCGGCGCGAGCGGGGCCGTCACTTCGTCCAGCATCCTCCCTGCCAAGCACAACAACAGCGAATGGGGTCAGTGCATGCGCGACGTCGCCAAGCGCATCGTGTTTCCGAAGTCCGATGGCGAGACCGAAGTCAGCTTGCCGTTGAAGGTCGGCGTCGCCCTTTCGCCGTAGAGCGGCTAAGTCGCCTGCATGTACCTGGGCAAGGTGATCGGAACGGTGGTCGCGCACCAGAAGGCGAAGGGCCTCGAGCACCAGCGTCTGCTCGTCGTTCAGCCGCTGGACCACCACCAGCAACCGTCGGGCCCTGCAGAAGTGGCGGTGGACACCGTGTCGGCCAGCCCGAACTCGCTGGTGTACCTCGTCGGCAGCCGTGAAGCGGCGCTGGCGCTGGATCCCTGGTTCGTGCCGGTGGATGCGGCGATCGTCGGCCTCGTCGACGAGGTCGACCTCTCGTGAACCTCTGCAAGGTGCTGGGCACGGTCGTCGCGACGGAAAAGCACCCGGCGTTTCACGCGCGGAAGATGCTGGTGGTGCAGCCGCTGGACGAGCACCAGCAGCCCAACGGGAAGAGCTTTCTCGCCGTCGACAACACGTCTTCCGCGGGCAAGGGCGATGTCGTGCTCGTGCTGCGCGAAGGCTCGGGTGTGCGGCAGATTCTCGGCGACAAGACGCTGCCCATTCGCTCGTTGATCGTCGGCGTCGTCGACCAGGTGAGCCTCTAACCCGTCATGCCGGTTCCGCCGCTGCCGAGGGTGAGATCCGAGCTGGTGGCGACGTCGCGAAAGCTTCACGCCAACGGTTGGGTCGCGAACCACGACGGCAACGTGTCGGTGAAGCTCAACGGCAACCGGCTGCTGATCACCGCGACAGCAATCTCGAAGGCCGATGTCGATGACAGCAAGCTGCTGATCGTCGACTTCACGGGCAAGGTGCTCGAAGGCCGGCGCAAGCCCTTCAGCGAGCTCGAGCTGCACCTGGCCATCTACAAGGCGCGGCCCGAGGCCGAGGCCGTGATCCACGCGCATCCTCCCGTGGCGACCGCGTTCGGTCTGGTGGGCCTCGAGCTCACGCCGATCGCGATGCCGGAAATCGTGGTCTCGCTGGGCGACAGGATTCCGACGTTGCCCCGCGCGCTGCCGAAGGATGAAGAAGCCCTGAAGCGCTTGTCGGCGGCGGCGAAGCTGTACGACGCGATGCTGATCCAGGGAAACGGCGCGCTCACCTGGGGCACCAGCCTCGAGCAGGCGCTGCTTCGCATGGAGCTCGTCGAGCACTACGCCAGGATTCTGGGCATCGCGAAGCCGATGGGCACGGTTCCGCCCTTGCCGCCCGCCGACCTGGCGAAGCTGCTCGAAGCGCGGAAGAAAGCCGGCCTCGGCCCGAAGTAGCGCGCGCAGGAACCTTTTCTTCGTCCGCGCGTGCAACAGATTCAGGTTCGCCGTGTCACTTCGTCAGAGGCGGCAGGAAATCCAAGTCACGCAATCACTTCTCCGGCGTTCCGTATTGCCGGCAGGACCACACACGAGGGGCGTCATGTTCAAAAGTCAGCGGGAAAATTCAGGGGTTGGCGGGTTGTTGGGCGTTGCAGTGATGCTGTCGGCCTGGATGGCGGTCGCTGGGGTGATGTACTCCGCGTACGTCACGCCGCAGGTTCAGCGGGCGGATCAATGCCAGGTCGTTTGCCGCCAGACCGCCGGACACGCGAAGGGCTGAGGACGCGAAGCCCGGGCCCTAGGGCTCGGACTGCTGCTGAAGGTACACGCCCACCACGTTGAGCAATTCGTTCAGGGCGACCGGCTTCGGCAAATAATCAGTCGCCCCTGCTTCGTCGGCGACCTCGTGCAAGCGTTCGAGCGCGAGCGATGAGACGAAGACCACGGGAATGTCGGCCAGCTCCACGTCGCTTCGCATCGTCTTGCAGACGTCGACGCCGTCGAGGCCCGGCATCAGAATGTCGAGCACCACCAGCTTCGGTTTCAGCTCGCGCACCATCGCGAGCGCCTCGGTGCCGTTCTTCGCCTGATGCACTTCGTAGCCGTAGCGCGAGAGCACGCGATTCAAGAAATCCAGAATCCCCGGCTCGTCGTCGGCGATCAGCACCGATGGCTTTCCCGGCCACGGCTGCCCCGCGAGGCGATCGAGCTGACGGCGCAGGGTGTCGGCCGTCTCGTCCGACACGTCCATGAAGCGCAGACCCACCGCACGGCCGTCGAGGTTGTCGCGCGTGACCTCGGCCTTCAGCGACACCTTCGACCCATCGTCCAGCTCGACTTCCACTTCCACCGACTGGCCGGACGTCAGCGGCGCGAGCGTGTCGAGCTGACACCCCGATTCCGACAAGTCTCTGGCGAACGCAGTGTTCGGCAGCGATGGCCGCGTCAGCCGCACCGGCAACGTGCAAGGCAGCCGTCGCGTCCTTCGGCCCGGCTTCGGCGCCTCGGAATGCGAGAGCCCGATCAACTTCCGCACGCGCTCGATTTCTTCGTCTGCGAACCGCACCCAGACGCCAACCTTGAACAGCTTGCTGTCGCGCCTCAAGCCAACCACCTGCGCGTTCGTCACCAAGGTCATCCCGCCCAGGTCGAGCTCGATTGGAGCGAGCTCGCCCAGCTTCGGGCGATCCACCGTGCCGATGAAGAGGCGATCTTTGTTGCCGCGCAACAGCTCGGACCAGAGCAGGTACTTGTCGCGAAATTCGAGTCGAAGCGCCACGGGCGCGACGCTCATACCAGAAGTGGTTACAGCTTGAGCCGCGAGATGACCTCGTCGGTCGCCTGCGTCGTCGACAGCGAGCCGCCCAGGTCCTTCGTCGTCTTCCCCGCCGCGACCGCCAGCTGAACCGCGTCTTCCAACGCCTCGGCCGACTTCACGTGTCCGAGCTCACGCAACATCAGCGCGCTCGTCAGCAGGCTCGCCACCGGGTTGACCAGCCCCTTGCCCGCGATGTCCGGCGCCGACCCATGCACGGGCTCGAACAGCGGCGTCGACGTGGGGTTCAAGCTGCCAGAAGGAGCGACGCCCAGGCCACCCGTCAGCCCCGCGCCCAGGTCGGTGAGGATGTCGCCGAACAGGTTCGTGGTGACGATGACGTCGAAGTCTTCGGGCTTGATGACCAGCTGCATCGCCAACGCATCGATGTAGTAGTGCTTCGCGTCGATGTCCCGGTACTCCACCTGGACTTCCTTGAACGTGCGCATCCACAGCTCGTGTGCGCCGATCGCGTTGTTCTTGTCGGCCATTGCGACGCGGCGCTTGCCGTTGCGGCTCGCCCAGTCGAACGCCGCGCGGATGATCCGTTCGACGCCTTTGCGCGTGTTGATCTCTTCGGCGATCGCGACTTCGTCCGCGGTGCCTTTTTTGAAGACGCCGCCGATGCCGTTGTACATGCCCTCGGTGTTCTCGCGGAACACGACGAAGTCGATCTCTTTCCGGCCCTTGCCCTTCAACGGCGAGAGCCGGTCGTCCAGCAGCCGGCACGGGCGGAAGTTGACGAAGAGGTCGAGCCCGAAGCGCAGGCCCAGCAGAATTTCGCGCGCGTGCACCTGGCCCGGCACGCGGGGGTCGCCGACGGCGCCGAACAGAATCGCGTCGTAGTCGTTGCGGAAGACTTCAATCTGCCCGGGCGGCATCGCCACGCCCGTCTTCAGGTACCGTTCTGCGCCGTAGTCGAAGTGCTCGAACTGCAGCCCCAGCTTGTGGGCGGTGTCGATCTTCTGAAGCACCCGCACCGATTCAGCCGTCACTTCGATGCCCGCCCCGTCGCCGGGAATGACTGCAATCTTCGCCACCATGACTTGCCTCTAGGCTCCGTGAACTGACAGCGGGGGCCGCTCTTCGCCCGTGAAGGCCCGCAGCGCAAGGTACTCGTTGTATCGGCACTGCAGCGTCAACACGTCGCCCGGCAAAATCCGCGTCGGCCCCGCCGGGTGCATGATTTCCGGCGCGCCCGCTTTGTGAAGCTTCAACGTCAACCCGCCGAAGCGATCGCGCACGGCCGACACGTTGAGCTCGGCGAGCTTCGCGCCCGCCGTGAACTCGGACACCACCATCAGGTGCTCACCCACCGAGAAGCTGTGGCTGATGCGCGGGTCGAGCGACGTGAGCGCCATCGTCTGGCCCGCGAGCGCCGACGTCGAGTGTGCCTCGGCCCGGAAGTTCTCACGCACGCGTTCGGCCAGGTCTTCGTCGAACAGCCGCATCACGATGCGAATCTGCGGAGCGACCTTCCGCGCATCCAGCCCGATGTTGATGTTCGCGAGGTCATCATCGGTGCAGCAGACGATCGCCTGGGCGTGCGCCACATTCAGCCGCGCCAGCGCCTTCGGGTTCCGCGCGTCGTCGATCAACACCGGCACGTTCAAGTCCTGCAGCTGGTGCGCGAACGCGGCGCCCTCACGCTTCTCGATCACCACCACTTCCTGCCCCAGCGCAGTGAGCTGCGTCGCGATGCGGAACCCGACCCGCCCTGCCCCGCAGACGATGATGTGGTTCCGCATGGATTCGGCGATCACTTCGGTCCACTCCTTGTCAGACGTCTTCTTGGCGAAGAACAGGTAGGCGAAGCGCACGATGCCGTCGACGACGGCCAGCAGCCCGAACGGCGGAATCAGAATGGTCAGCGCCTCGATGACGGGGTTCGAGA
>JAYUXE010000797.1:0-3926 GCA_043753165.1 Archangiaceae bacterium
GCCAGCGGCGCGGGTTTCGTGCGCGCGGACAACGGCATGCCCGTCGCCAACCCCGTGCCTGGCGCGGACGGCTCGATGCGCGACCCGGCCGACAACACGCTCGTCATCCCGGCAGATCAGTTCGGCACCGCGAAGCAGGGCACCGGCCTTGCCTCGCCCCTGCTGCGCACGCCCGGGCTCGGCTTGCCCACGGGCCGTCTCAACAGCCCGAGGCAGTTCACCAAGTGATGCGTTCGCGCGCCAGAGGCTTCACCCTGATGGAGATCGTGATCGCGATCACCATCACGGCGTTCATCGGCCTGGGCGTCGGCGTCGCCTTCAACAACACGATCAAGACGAAGGAAACGATCGAAGGCACGTCCGAGCACTACCGCATGCTGCGCACCGCGATGGCGCGCATGGTTCGCGAAATCGGGGCCGCGTACATCAGCGATCGCTACGACAGCAAACGGTACCGCGACGCCTTCGACCGCCCCACCAACTTCATCGGCTCGCGCGACAAGCTGTTGTTCACCTCGCTCTCTCACCAGCGGCTGTACGCCGACGCGAAAGAAAGCGACCAGATGATCGTCGAGTACCAGGTGAAGTCGTCGACCGAGAAGGGCGTGCGCAACCGCAATGACCTGATGCGGCGCGAGAAGGTCGTGCTCGAAGAACGCATGGAACGCGGCGGGGTCGAAGACGTGCTGTTCGAAGGCGCGAAAAAAATCGAGTTCCAGTACTGGAACAGCGAACGCAAGCAGTGGGACGACGAGTGGGACACCCGCCGCCCCGAGAAGAAGTCGATTCTTCCCACCCGCGTGAAGATCACCCTCAGCGCCCTGGACGAGAACGGCAAAGAGGTGAAGTACACGACCCAGACGCGAATCATGCTCAACACCGAGATGCCGAGGTACTGATGAAACGGCGCTCAACTCTCAAATCTCGCGAACGCGGCGTCGCCCTGCTCATGGTGCTCGTCGGGCTTGCCGTGCTCGGGCTCGTCTCGAACGAGATTCGCTACAACTCGATCGTCGAGATTCGCCTCGCCACGAACCAGCGCGACGAGCTGCGCGCCTACTACCTGGCCCGCAGCGGCATCGGCCTCTCGCGCCTGATGCTCAAGTTTCAGAAGCAGATGGACTCGATCCAGATCCCGAACATCGCGGGCATGCTCGGCGACTTCGCCAAGCTGCTCGACCCGTCGGCGGCGAAGACGCCCGCGACCAAGGCGCCCGGAGCCACCACGCCGCAGCCTTCGACGATGTCGCTGCAGCTGTGGCGGATGGCGAAAATCGACTGCTACATGCTTCAGCAGATGATGCCGGAGGAAGACCCGAAGAAAGGCGGGCTCGCACCGAAGAGCAGCAGCGGCAGCGGGAAGAAGTTCGACTTCGATGACGAGAACCCCGAGCTCGCGCAGGCGCAAGCGAAGCGGCAGTTCGGCGGCTTCGAAGGCTGCTTCACCACCACGCTTTCGGACGAAGAAGAGAAGATCAACGTCAGCAAGTTGAACGCCCCCCAGCTGTCGGCCCAGGTCGCGCTGGTGCAGACGATGGCCGCGTTCGGCGACAAGAAGTACGAGTTCCTCTTCGAGAAGGAAGACAGCAACCGCGTGAAGGCGGTGCCGACCGACATCATCATCGCGATGCGCGACTGGCTCGACGAAGACGAGACGGGCACACAGATCAATCTTTCCGGCCAGGGCGACCCGCTGCAGAAGGGCTTCTCGGACGAGAACTACAACTACGACAAGTTCGACCCGCGCTACCGCGCCAAGAACGCCGGCTTCGACAGCTTCGACGAGCTGTACATGATTCACGGCGTCAACGACCGCTTCATGGCGGCGTTCGGCGAAAAGCTCACCGTCTTCCCCGACCAGAACAGCAAGCAGAACATCAACACCGATGATCCCGTGCTGCTCGAGCTCGCCATCAAGGCCATCGCCGACCCGGCCCGCCCCGACCCGCGTCTCGGCGACCCGCTGTTCATCGACGCGCTCATCAAGAAGATCCGCACCGCCCGCGTCTTCGCGATGTTCGGGATGAGCGTCACCGACTTCGTCAACATCGTGCAGAGCGCCGGCGTCGCCACCAACTCGACCATCACCAACAATGCGCAGAACAACCGCTTCATCGGCGACAAGTCGAACACCTACCGGATCCGCGTGACGGGTGAAGCGGGCGACGTGACCCGCACCATCACCGCCGTGATTCGTCTCGACGACGGCCTCGGCCGCCTCGTCTTCTGGAAGGAGGAATAATGGCCAGAGTCCTGGGCCTGGATCTCGGCAGCCACAGCGTGAAGGCAGTCGTCCTCGAGACGAACCTTCGCGGCTATTCCACCCGCGCATTCGCCACCGTGAAGACGGGGGTGGGCGACGCGCCGTTGCTCGAACGCATCAGGGGCGCGCTGCCCGAGCTCTTCGCGAAGGGCCCTTTTGCCGCCGACACCGTCGTCGTCTCGCTGCCCGGCCCGTCGCTGGCGACGCACCAGCTCGCCCTGCCCTTCTCGGACCCGAAGAAAATCGAAGCGGCCCTGGCGTTCGAGGTCGAGAGCCAGCTGCCGTTCGATTTGTCGGAAGCGGTGTGGGACTACCAGGCGGCTTCTGTCGACGAGAAAGGCACCCAGCTGCTCGTCGGTGTCGTGAAGAGGGCCGAGCTCGAGGCGCTGCTCGCGTCACTCAAAGAAGCGAAGGTCGAACCGAAGGTCGTCACCCACCCCGGCCTCGTGTACCAGAACGTGCTCGCCTCGCTTCCGGCCAGCGCGCTGCCGCAGAACCCCGAAGCCGCGGTGGCGATCGTCGACCTCGGCCACGAACGCGTCTGCGTCGCCATCGGCCGCCCCGGGTCGGGCATCGAGCACGCGCGCACCTTCACCGGCGGTGGCTCAGCCCTCACGCGCGCGCTGGCCACCGAGTTCAAGATTTCCTTCGCCGAAGCCGAGAAGTGGAAGGAAGAGCACGGCGCCGTCGGCGATGAAGCCGTTGGCACCGACGCCGAACGCGCCGCCGGTGCATTTCTTCGCGGCATGCAGCCCCTGCTTCGCGAGCTTCGGCCGACGCTGAAGTCGTACACGGCGAAGACGAAGCGCTCGATCGAGAAGGTCTTCATCTGCGGTGGCTCGTCGCAGCTGCGCGGCTTCGATGCCCAGCTCGCGCGCGACCTCGGAATTCCCGTCGACCTGCTGCCGCTGCCGGAAGAGACGAAGCAGGCGATTGGCTCCGACACGGCGATTGCAGCCCAGGCCTTCGCGCTCGCGTTGCGCGGGCATGCCACGGGCGCCAAGGCCCCGCGGTTCAACCTTCGCCGTGGCGAGCTCGCGTTCAAGTCCGACTTCGACTTCGTGCGCGAGAAGGTCGGCCAGCTCGTCACGTTCTCTTTGATTCTGCTCGTCCTGCTCATCGCGGGCGGCGTGGTGCGGAACACCGTGCTCGAACGGCGCGAGAAGCAGGTCGATCAACAGCTGTGCGACGTCACCACCCGCGTGCTCGGCACCTGCGAGAAGAACTTCGACAAGGCCGTGAACATGCTGCGCGGCAAAGAAAGCCCCGCCAACGTGGTGCCCCGCCTCAGCGCCGTGAACCTTCTCGCCGAGCTCACCGCGAAGGTGCCCACGGACATGACGGTGACGGTCGAACAGGTGATTGTCGACCTCGATCGCATCGTCGTGAAGTGCGAGGCCACCAGCACCAAGCAGATGGAAGACCTGATCGTCGCCCTCAAGACCTTCAAGTGCTTCAAGGAAGCGAAGGAAGGGAAAATTCAGAAGAGCAAAGACGGCTCGAAGGTGAGCTTCCAGCTCGACATCCAGGTCGAGTGCCCGGACGAAGGGAGCACCTGATGCGCCAGCTGATCAACAACCTGCAGAGCTCGTTCGCCACGCTGTCGGCGCGTGAACGCCGCATGGTGCTCATCGCCGCGTCGGCCCTGGGCCTGTTCATCGTC
>JAYUXE010000798.1:0-8980 GCA_043753165.1 Archangiaceae bacterium
TTCTGTTCTGCCATCAGATAGCTGATCTCGAGCCACTGCTGGCCGAGGTAGACGCCGAAGAATCCGCAGACGAAGCCGATGGCCCCGTCGCTGTGCCGGCCCACGTAATAGAGCCCGGCGGTAATGAGCATCGCGCGCATCGTCATCACCATCGCGAGCGTCTTCATCCCGCTGGCGAGCGCCTCGAGCCCGTCAGACGCCATCGCGCGCTTCTTGAGCAGCAGCGCCACCGCGCCCGACATCGTGGCAAGGGCGACGCCGAGCCACGCCGCGCTACGGGAGGCCTCGGTCGCCGGCACCACGGCCACGACCACCGCGGCGATGGCAGCCACCGCGGCACTCACTCCGGCGTAGAACGAAAACTGTTTCACTTCTTCTTACCCATTTTGATGACGCCGCTGATGAAGCCCCAGAAACCGGCGAACAGCCCCAGCGCCGAGCACACGATGATTCCCCAGTGCTGCTGTTCCCAACCCATGGCCTTGTCGAGGCCCCAACCCGCCACCACTCCGAAAATCGCACCGCCCGTCAGCCTGGACGTGACTTCCAACCAGGGCCCCGCCTGCCGCATCGACTTCGCCATCGGCGAGAGTCCTTCATCAGGGTCAGACAAGGCAGCGCGCCTCTAGCAGCCTGCCCGGTGCGAGAGAAATCATTAATGCTTCAGCATTTGATGACCCGCGGCGGTCTCGAGCCCGTGGCTCATCACGAAGAAGGCGACCGGCAGCGGCTCGTCTTTTTCCCCGCCGATGACCTCGAACATCCAGTGCCCGGACTGGGGCGCTTCGACGTCGATGGACGACTGGACGAAGACGGTCGAGGTCTTGTCGATGACGAGCTCACCGACCAGGTTCTTGCCCCGAATCAACGCGGCGACGGCGTGGCCTTCTTCCTCGTCGTGGAATTCCCAGTGGTAGTCCTCGAAGTCGAACAGCGTGCAGTCAGGAGTCCCCGCGCGGATGACGCAGTTCGGGTGCTCCGACAGCCACCGCCAGAAGCGTTCGAAGGTCACCGGTGCAGACTGGGTATCGGTCGACATGACCGCGGCTCTACTAGATTCGCAGAACGAACTAGCGCGCTTTCTTCGCCGTCGTCTGCGCGCCAAGCACGAGCTCGTCATCGAGAATCTTCGCGATGGTCTCGGCGTGCCCGCGGTACGTCGCGTACTCGGCCGACGAAATCCGTTCGCACTTGAGCTTCACGTCTTGCGTCACCTCGACGCTCTTGCCGTCGGCCGACAGCTTCACCTGCCGCTGGTAGCTGAGGCATGGCGCATCGACGGCGCCCCCCTGCGGCAGCTTCTTCACCCCCATGCCTTCGGGCAGCGCGAGCTCGGTGCGGGTCATGTACTGGGTGGGCGCTCCGAGCACGAGGGGGTGGCGCCGGGTCGCGAGGTTGTACGAGTAGCGCGGGTTCCAATCGGACGGCAGGCGCACCCGCAGCGTCTCGCCTTCCTGCCGGGCAAAGCCGCGCGCGATGACCTTCGTCTGCAACACGGCAGGGGTGGTCAGCGACTTCACCTCGACCACCTTTGGCTCACTGCTCGCCGAGCCGGGCAGCAGCGCCACCGAGACGCGCTGAAGAAACTGCGCGGTGGTCTCGGCATTTCGCGCGGTGCGGCGCAATGACGAGCCCGTGCGGCCCACGCCCGACATCGTCAGCGTCCCGGCCACCGTGCCTTCCTTGTCGAGCGCCAGCTTCAAGTCGAACGCATCGGAATTGAACTCGGGCCCCTGGAAGGGGATGTCGCGCCAGGTGTGGACGTTGTTCTTCGGGTCGAAGACGAGCGCGCGCGTGCCGGTGTCGTCGCTGCGCACGACGGAAAGGTCCAGCGCGTCGGCGGTCGGGTCGAAGAAGCGGGCGTTGGGGAAGCCCTTCTGCTCGGGCACGTAGACGATGGCGTGGTTGAACTGCTGCATCGGCACGTCCTGCTCGACCGGGCCGACGTCGCGGGTGCGAACGAGCGCGAAGTGTGCGTCGAGCCCCAGCTTCCGGGCGAGCGTGATGAACAGCACCGCCTTGTCTTTGCAGTCGCCGAACTTCCGTTCGAGGGTCATCGGGGCCGGGTGCGGCTTCACGCCCGCGATGAAGCTCTCGTAGTCCTGCTGGTAGCGAATCTCCTGCATCACGTACTCGTGGATGCGGTCGAAGCGCGTCTTCTCGTCGGGGTTGCCGTCGCCGAGCATCTTCGCGACCGCGTCCGTCTCGGGGCTCTCGCGAAACGCGCCGTCGAGCAGCGCCTGTTCCCATGACAGCCACACCGTCCAGTCGGGCACGGTCGACAGCTTGATGTTGGCGGCGAGCTCACCCACGGTCGGCATGCCGGGCTCGGGAATCAGCGGCGGCATGTTCGTCGACGTCCACTGCAGCCGCAGCTGGCCGTCGCGCTTGCTCTCTTCCCGTTTCACCTCACCGACGCGGCGCTCGTGCAGCTCGGTGCCGCTGGGGACCCACATCACGAAGCGGCTCTGCACGCGCTGGTCGCCGACGCCCTGGAAGCTCCAGCTCTTGGTGAGGTAGCGCGAAAGGTAGCCACTGGGCGGCGAGTCCACGCGGTACTGCATCACCACGGTCGAGCCCGGCTGCAGCCCGCGGAACAGCACGCTGCGGCCGCGTTCGGACGCCGCTTCCGTGCGCGCGCCCTTTTCGTCCACCGAGTACGACGCCAGCATTCTCACGCGGCCGTTGCCCGAGACATTCTGCCGAACGAGCCGGTCACGCCCTGCTGGGTTGAACGCGTGCATCACCATCGAGACGACGTTGATGCTGCTGCCGTCGGAATTCAGCTGCGTGACTTCGTGGTCGAGCAGGTACGCCACGTCGGCGCCCGGCTTCGGCGGCACTTTCGTGCGCAGGGCGACGGCCGCTTCCAGCGCCGCTTCGTCCGGCACGTCGTCCGCCCACGGCCCCTTCGCTTCCGGAGCGACGTAGTCCAGCCGGTTCGCCAGCCGTTCGTCGTCCGGGTTGAACGCGAGCGCATCGCGCCACTTGCCAATCGCCTTTTCGCGATCGCCTTCCGTCCAGTACAGGTTGCCCGCGTTCTGGTGGGCGAGTGACGCGTCGGGGTTCAACGCCATCGCAGCGGTGAGGGCCTCGTGCGCGGCGATGGGGTCCTGCTTGCGGCGGCGCACTTCAGCGAGCGAAATCCAACCCGCATAGTCGGTGGGCCACGCAGTCAAGCGGCGCAGCAGCAGGTCTTCGGCGCGCACCAGTTGGCCAGCCTCGAGCGCGAGGTCGGCGAGGCGGCGCAGCGTTTCGCCGTGAAACGGAACTTCGTCGAGCACCTTCTGCAGCTGGGCGATGCCTTCGTCGCGGCGCCCGTTGCGAATCAGCGTCCGCGAATATTCGAGGCGGTCGTTCGGCGAAACGGGGAAGGCTTTGAGGACCTTCTCTTCGACGTCGAGCTCGTCTTCCGTCCACGACTCGCTGCGGTAGTACTCGGCCAGCAGGTCCCACGCTTCGCGGACCTTCGGTTTCTGCTTCGTGAGCTCGGTCAGCTTTTCGCGTGCCTTGAGGCGCATGCCCTGCTGCTGGTGGAAGCGGACCTGGCGAAGGCGAACGAAGGGCAGCTGGTCACCGACGTCTTTGTCGAGGCCGGCGAGCAAATCGGCGGTGCGCCCGCGTTCCTGGTTGAACCAGAGCGCTTCCGTCTGGTCGAGCCGCGCCGAGAGGCTGTTCGGAAAAGCGCGGGCAAAGACATCGGCGGTGCGAACCGTGTGGCTGCCGCCCGCACCCAGGTGCGCCCATTCGACGAGGTGGTGGTGCGCGCGCGCAGAGGGAAGCACGGGCAGCTTTCGAGACGCGCCGATGACTTGCGGAAGCGGCGACGACGAAGGAATCGCGGGAATCAGGCGGGCCGAGAGCAGCCACGCGTTGTCACGGTGCGCCGTCTTGATGGAAACGGTGTGCGCCCCCACCACGAGGTCGAGGGGAATCGCGATGTGGTCGAGCACGCTGGTCTCGAGCTCGCTCAACGAAAAGGCGACCTTGCCGTCGACCCAGACTTTGAGCGGATCCGTCGTGGTGACGAGCAGCAGGTACTTGCCGGCTTCGTCCGCGTTCACCTGCGCCTGCGCGTAGGCCACCGCCCAGCGGCCCGGAGACATGATGGCGCCGAGGTCGAGGCGGCCGCGGGTGTCGCGTGGAGGGCGGCTGCGCCACGACAGCGGGTGCGACCGGCCGGGATATTTCTCATCAAGGCCCGGCCGCGATTCGGGGGGCAGCTCGAGGTCGAACCCCTTGCCGCTGTCGTTGTCCCACGTGCCGACGACCGCGAAGTCGAGCGCACCGGGAATCTTCGCCAGCTGCGCCTCACGGCCCTCGAAGTCGCCGTCGTTGTTGAGGCAGTACGCGAGCTGAAACGCGGCGCTGGCGCGGACGAACGGGTCGGGGTGCTGGTCGGAAAGCGCGCGCAGCAGGGCGACGGCGCGCGCGCGTTCCTCGAAGCTCCACTCGAGCGCCGCGAGCTGGTGCACGTGAAGCTGGGCCGCGTCGTCGCGGGTGTCCTGCAGCGCGAGGAAGAGATGGTTGAACGCCGCGGCGTCGTCGCCCTCGAGCGTCGCGAGCTCGGCGGCGATTTCATGAAAGCGCGCCGACGACGGAGCCAGCTTTCCTGCCGTCTTCACCGCCCCCTTCAGCGCGTCGACGGTGGTCGCCCGGTAGAAGGCCTCGACGGCCTGGTCGAGCGCGGCATCGTCGGTGACCGGCGCAGCGCGCAGGTCGGGCCGCGTCGTGACGGTGGCGCACGCGGACGCGAGCAGACAGGCCAGGAATTGGGCTCGACGGGACACGGGGCGGCTCCTTGAAGAACGGCGGCCGCGAAGCTTACGGCCGACTCGTCGTCCCACGAACCCGCCCCGGCCGTTTTTAGTCCACCGGGTGTGACCACACGTCGAGGTCCACGCCGGGCGTCGTGCCCGGGACGCCGCGTTCTTCGAAGCCGCCCATCGCCCGGCCGGGCGCTCCAGAGCCGCGCACGTACGGATCGCCGTTTTCATCGGGCCACGGGTCGTAGACGACGGCGCGGCGGCTCTCGGAGACGGCGGCGTCGGTGCCGAGGACGAAGTGGTTGAGCCCGTCTTCGCGCGTGCCGCTGAAGTTCACGTCGACTCTGTGCCCATCGGACGTGGTCGGGTGCCAACCAGCACCCCAGACGGTCTGGCGCAGCTGCACCATCTCGACGCCATCGAGGCCCGCCGCGGGGTTCCGGCCGTCGGCCGCCATCTCGGCGCGCCCGAGCCGGTACGTCGCCTCTTCGAAGCGGCTGATGTCGCGGTGGGTCCACGTCGAGGTGTCGCGCGGCAGGCCGTCGAGCAGGCGGCGCGATTCGCTGGCTTCGGCGAGTCCTGAGAACGACGTGGGGTGGGTGCTGTTCCAATCGCTGCTGCTGCGTTCGAAGAGATCCCTGCGCACGTCGGTGAGCCGGGCGCCGGCGCGGGTCCGGGCCTCGTCGAGGCGGCGGGGCGCTTCGGGGCCGGACATCAGCACGCCGCCCACCAGCGCCGCCGCTCCACAGCGGTCGGTGTCGCCGCGCGTGGTGGGGTCCGCGTCGATTTGCGTCCGTTCCATCAGCGTGCCCGTCGGATTCGTCCATTGCGGGCGAAGCGGGCCTGTCTCGCGGGCGCGGGTCCGGGCGGCGCGCACCTGGGTGTCGGCGCCGCGGCCCGTCGCGTGGTCCATGCGTGCGCGTGACGTCGAGTCCGTCTCGAAGCTGTCGCGGAAGTGGGAAGGGGTCGCACGCGCCGCAGGGGCCGGGGCCGGAGCCGGGCGCGACGCTTCAGGCGCGCGGTGAACGGAAGGGGCGGGGCGGGGACCAGAGCCAGAAATCGGAGGAGCCATGCCGCCCTTCAGAGCATCCTTCGGGCCAGCTCCTGGGGGCCGTGCTTCCGAGTGGTTGAAGCGCGTGGTCGTGAACGGCCAGGCTACGGCACGAACCCGCTGGGCACACCGACGGTGAAGCTGAAGGTCGGGGTCGGCTGGTTCGCGACGCCGGTGGGCCGCACCATCACTTCGATGCGCTTCACCTTCTTCAAGTCCGCTCCCGAGCCGTTGCCCTGCACCCACTGGTTGCCGGCGGCGATGGGAATCGTCTCGTCGAAGCTGCCGCTGGCAGTCTTGAGCAGATAGCCGTCGGGGTTCACGCCGCCGTCGGGGGCCGAATGCACGTAGCGGCTGAAGCTGCCGTTCTCGGCGCAGAGGAACACGACGGGCTGGCTCGCGGCCTGCCACGGCGGCGTCATCGGGGTGCCCATCGTCCACGACATCGCGAGCCGCAGCTTGAGGCCGGGCCGCGAGAGGTCCCACGTGCTGCCGCCCGGCGCCTCGAAGTACAGCAAATGGTCCGAGCCACCTGAGCCCGTCCACGTCGGCACCGACCACGACTCACCTGCTGAGCCCGCCTCGTCTTTGTGGCAGCGCGCCGCGAGGTCGGTGAACGGCAGCGACTTCTTCATGTCCTTCGCGCCACCCACCGAGCCCGGGCCGACGCGCAACGACACCGGGCCGCCGCAGTCGGGCTGCTCGTCGACGGCGCCGTTGCAGTTGTTGTCGACCGTGTCGCAGACCTCGGGCTTCGGTGGCAGCTTGCTCTGGCAGACTTTCTTGCCGGCGACGCAACCGATGGCTCCGAAATAGCACTCGCCCAGTCCTGCATCCGCGCAGTCGCTGCCGACGTCGACGGGGCTCTCGTCCTTCAGGCCGTTGCAGTTGTCGTCTTCCCCGTTGCAGAGCTCGTCGGCGCCCGGGTGAATCGTGAAGACCATCGGGTTGCAGTCGCTGTTGCTCTCGGCCCAGCCCTTCGGAGCGGCGCACGCCTGCAGCGTCATCGACGGGTCCCCGTAGCCATCGCCGTCTTCGTCGCGGAAGTACGTCTTCAGCGGCACGAGGCCTTCGTCGATGGTGCCGTCGCAGTCGTTGTCGAGGCCGTCGCACTTCTCGCTGCCCTTCGGGTTCGCCTCGGCGCTCGTGTCGTCGCAGTCTTGCGTGTTGTCGACGTACGGCTCGACCACCGGCACGCTGCACAACATCTTCGACGCCTTTGGATTTCCGTAGCCGTCGCCGTCGAGGTCTTCGAAGTACATCTTCGGCGCGCCGCCACCCGTGCAGGTGCCGCCATCGAGGACGAGCGTGGTGCATGCAGGCGTGCCGAAAGGCTGGCAGCAGAGGCCGTCGTCGCAGACGAAGCCCGACGGGCAGCTGCCGCCGTTGCACTGGTACGGGCCGGTCAGTGGCCACGCCTGGTAGCAGCCGGCGCCGAGCAGCGCGGCGAGGACGAGCAGGCGCTTCACTTCGCGCGCACCAGGTCGAAGGTGAAGAGGCCGATGCCTGCGGCGGCCAGCACCGAGCCGCTGGCGAGCAGGATATTGCCGGTGGTGGCGTAGGCCTGCGCCTGGCGCTGGCGTTCGGTCGCGACCTCGAGCGTCGAGCAGGCCCGGCTGCCACCGACGCAGGGGTTCTGGCCGGCCCCGGTCTGACGCGAGAGGCTGCCGGCGACCAGGCTCGCTCCGATGGCGACGGCGCCGGCGGTGAAGAGGCCGAAGCTGATGAAGCGCAAGGTGGCGTTGCCTTCGGGCGCAGTGCCGGTGAGCGCGGGCGGCGAGGACATTGCGTCGACACTCGTGCGGTGGCCTTCGGGCACGTCGACTTTGCGGAGCTGCGCGTCGCCAGATGGATAGACGACGTCGACGGCGTGGGCTCCGGCGGGAACGCTGAGCAGCGCGTTGCTTTTCAGCTGCATCGGGCGGCCGTCGAGCTTCACCACCGCGTTGGGTTGGGCGGCGACCCGCAGCGCGCCCCAGCCGCGTTTGGCCCACGCGGGAAGCACGGCATCGAGCGCGGGGCGCAGGCCGGTATCGGGGGACTCGAGCTCGGCGTCGCCCAGCTCCATGCCGAGGCGTTCGCCTTCGAACCAGAACGAGACATCGAACGCGACGCCGCTTTTGGACGAGCGAAGTGAGAGCAGCGCGACGGCATCGGACTTTGCGGTGGCGACGACGGCGCGCTGACACGCGAGCTCACCGCACGGCTTGCGCGGGCCCGTCTTGAACGCAGGGCCTTCGTCGACCTGCAGGCCCGACAGCTTCTTCAGCAGCGCTTCCGAGCCCTTTTGCATTTTGCGCGTCACGGTGTCGGGCACGCCCTGCGCCTCGAGCACCTGCACCACCAGCGTCACACGCTTGTTCTCGGCCAGCGCACCAGGCGCCAGCAAAGCGACCAGCAGCCAGAGGCACCGTCTTCCCATCACGCGGCCTTGTTACCACGGCCCTGACGCTCGCCGCAGCGCGTCGAACCCTTCGATCGAATTCGATCGAAGAGAGAAAGGGTCGTGACGGCGGGCGGTTGGCTGCTTTCGAAAGGGCCGTTTCTGACGCAGTGCAGTACAAAAAAACGGGGGCCGGCGCGAAGCCGACCCCCGTCTGAAGACTGGTAGAGAACGCGAAATCAGCTCACGGAGGGCAGCCGTCGAATCCCGCCGCGGGCGCGACCTCGGCGGTGGTCGCGTCGATGGACCAGATGTACTGAATCAGGTCTGACTTCTTGGCCGCCGCCTGAACATCGCCAACCAGGAACGCGGCGTTGGCGGCGAGCAGGTGGCCCGACCAGGCCGCGTTGTCGAACAGGTCAGCCAACGACGCCGCCTGGCCGTGGTGCAGCAGCGGCGCGGCGACCTGCATGCCGTACAGCGACGGAATGTTGTACCCGCCGCGGCCCTGCGCGCGGGCCGTGCCGTTCGGCTTCAGCTCGAGCGCATCCGAGCCGAAGGTGCCGATGTTGCGAATGGCGCAAGCCACCTGCGGAGGCGCCAGCGCCATCACGTTGTTAGGGGCCACTTCGGCCGCCGTCGGCTGCGCCGCAATCTGGAACGTGTTGTGGAAGTTCCACGTCATTGGCCAGGCGGCCGGCTTCATGAACGGGGTGACGTTCGTGAGCTCGGCATTCTTCGCCGTGCTGGGCGTGTAGAACCGGCGCGACAGCGTCCAGC
>JAYUXE010000799.1:0-8958 GCA_043753165.1 Archangiaceae bacterium
AGCCGTTGTTCGATGGCTGCGCACCGGCTGGCGGAACCGCGGGTCGACTGAACGGCGGCCGCGATGGTGATCAGCACGACGGCCGACGCGCCCAGCGCCGTCCACTGCCGCACCACCGCCGACTTCCGACGCGACAAACCAATCAGCAGGGCGTCGATCGTTCGAAAGCGGTCGGCCGGGCTTTCGCTGAGCCCGCGGACGATCAACTTGCGAATGCGCGGCGGTACCAGTGAATCCCGCGGGGCAGGGCGAATGCGGTGCTGGGCGATCTCGACGGCGATCGCCCCCGACGTGTCGCCCGCGTACGGGCGTTCGCCGTACAGCGCCTCGTACAACGCGATGCAGAAGCTGAACTGATCCGAACGCGGATCCGTTGGCCTGCCGTACAGCTGTTCGGGCGCCATGTACGCGGGCGTACCCAGCACGGTGCCCGGCGGAGTGATGCGCCGCTTCATCGCGGCCGAGCCCGAGTCCGTAATCGAGTCGGGCGGCTCGTCTTTCTTCGCGGGCTCTGCCTGCGCCTGCGCGAGGCCGAAGTCCATCACCCGCACCCGCTTGTCTTTGCCGATCAGCACGTTGTCGGGCTTGAAGTCGCGGTGCGTGAGCCCGACCGCGTGCGCCGCCGCGAGGCCTCGCCCCGCGTAGAGAAAGAGGTCGAGGATCTGCGGCCACGTGCGCGGGCGGGACTTGAGCCACTGGGTCAGGGTCTCGCCTTCGACGAATTCCATCGCGACGAAGACCTGATCGCCGATGGGCCCGACGTCGTGCACCGTCACCACATTCGGGTGGGCGAGCCGCGCCATCGCCTGCGCTTCTCGCAACAGCCGCAGCCGCAGCTCGGCCGACGCGTTCGTGCCCTGAAAGTCCGACCGCAAGAGCTTGATCGCCACCTTGCGATCGAGGTCCGGGTCGTACGCGGCGTAGACCTCGCCCATGCCGCCCTTGGCGAGCCGTTCGAGGACGACGTATCGAGACAGCGTGCTGCCGCGTTGGTAGCCGGCGCCGGGGTCGGCGGTGGTCGGCGTGATTCTCGAGACGACCGTATCGGCGACTGCCTCTTCGAAAGACAGGGGCGGCGGTGGCACGTCGACCGGCGTCGGCAGCGAGGCGAACTGCTGTTCGAGCGTATGGCGTCGAGGCTCGATCACCAGCCGCGGCCGGCAGTGATCGCAGTGTCGTGCGTGCGCTTCGATCGCCATTCGATCGTCCGCGGTGCCCTGACCGCGGGCGTAGGCCTCGAGCTGTACTTCCGACGGACAACCGCTCTGCACGCGCGCGACTCTAGCTGCGCGCGCCGTCGGACGGTTCCAGAACCGTCGTGGCCAAAGGTTTTCCAGAGTGAAAACTGAGGCTTACGGGTGACGGTCGACGAAGCGCGAATTCGATCGTTCGCAAACAACGCCCGTAGGGTTTGCAGTTCAAAGGGGCAGGAGCCGCACAAACATGATTCGGATGTTCGCCGCAGTGGCCGGGTTGATGGTCGCAACACCCGCAGTCGCGCAGGTCTGCTACCGCCTTCCGTTTTCGAATCCGAACCTTGCCGATGGGTGGGGCTCGACGTGCTGTGGCCGCACGAACCCGCATCGCGGCGTCGACTTCCCGCAGGCGTCGGGCACCGCGATTCCGGCCGTCGCCGATGGGGTCGTCGCGCTGAAGACCTTCAACAACTGCCTGGGCAACGTGATCGTCGTGCGCCACGCCGACGGCATGTTCTCTGGCTACAACCACATGAACGCGCAGTCGCCGCTCGCCGTCGGATCCCCTGTCACGCTCGGGCAGACCGTCGGCCGCGTCGGCAGCACGGGCACCTGCACCACGGGGCCGCACCTTCACCTTTCGATGGCTCCGACGGTCGGCGGCTACGCGGCGGGCACGACGGTGAACCCGTACACGTACATTCAGGCGCGCTTGACCTGCAACACGCCCCCGCGCGGAGCGCTCGATGCGGCGACGTGTGAAGGCATCTCGGGCTGGGCGCAGGATCCGAACGTGCCGACGTCTTCCATCGCGGCGCACGTCTACCTCGGCGGCCCGGCGGGGCAGGCAGGCGCCCGTGGCTATGCGTTGAAGGCCGACCTCAACCGCGCGGACCTCTGCACGGCGATCGGCTCGTGCGCGCACGGCTTCTCGATGGGCGTGCCGCTGAGCTACTTCGATGGCGTCTCGCGCCCGGTGTTCGCGTACGCGATCGATTCGGCGGGCGGCCCGAACCCGGTCATCGGCTCGAAGACGTTGAAGTGCGACCAGGCGCAGCTGCCCCGCATCGCCGAAGGCTCCGTGCGCCGGCTGATCACGAACGTCGCGGCGCTGACCGCGTGGAAGCTGGGCGTCGACGAGATTGGAATCGTTTCCGAGGAAGCGCTGGCGGCAATTCCGACAGGTCCAAACCTCGAAGACGCGCCCGCGCTGGTGAAGTTCGGCACCGACGCGGCGGTGTACGTGAAGGAGTACGGCGCGATTCGCCACATTCCCAGCCCGGGCATCTTCGCGGCCTGGCGCTTCGGCAGCTTTGCGACCGAGCCCGCGACGAACCAGGTCAGGCATCTGGCCGGGGCCGATTGGGCGCCCTGGCCGCACCTGTTGAAGGCGTCGGGCGACAAGGTGTACCTCATCGACGCTGCGCCGCCGCTGTGGGCCGAGCCCGTCTCGGACGATGTGCCCGCGTCTTTGACGCCGGGCGAAGTGCGCGACGTCACCTTTCGCCTGCTCAACAAGGGCAGCCTCACCTGGGACGCGTCGGTCGAGCTGATGTCGACCCCGCGTGGCGCCGACAGCCCGGTGTGTGAGGCGTCGTGGGCCTCGTGCACGCAGGCCGGTGCGCTCGCGGTGACCCGGCCGGGGGAAGAGGCCGTGGTGAAGCTGAAGATCAAGGCGCCCGCGGCGCTGGGGCCGGTGACGGCGTGCTTCGGCCTGGCGAAGGGCAACGTCTGGTTTTCGGACATCGGCCAGAACGGACCCGCCGACGATCGCCTCTGCAAGACGGTGCAGGTGGTCGCGGGCAGGCCCAACGGCGGCAACGGCCCAAAGTCGCCGGGCGAGGGCTCGATCACGACAGTGAAGACGGGCTGTACGCACGCCGGCTTCTCACCCCCGGGCCTGCTGGGCCTTTACGCGCTGCTCGCCTTCGTGCGCCGCCGCCGGTAGCTTGGTGGCATGGCGGACGAACGAACCCTGAAGCTTGCGAAACATGCAGTGACCCCCGAGATCCTGGCGAAGTACGAGCAGTTCGTCTCGCTGGAGCTCGAAGGGAAATCGGCCGCCGATGCCCTGCGCGACACGGGCCTGACCGCAGACCAGGCCGCGCGCACCGCGTCGGCCGTCAACGCCTTCTGCCGGCCGCGCGTGTTGAAAGAACGGCTCAAGAAGGCGTCGGCAAAGACGCCCGAGAAACAGATGGAGGTGCTCGAGGCGCTGAAGAAGCCCATCGACGACACCGACTTCGTCGCGCTGTACGGCGAAGAGACGCACCGCGTGCTGCTGGCCCGGGAAGAGGGCCTGATTGCGCTGCGGCTTCAGGCCCAGTAAGGCCCCGGGCAAGGCCCCATGAAGCGCTACTTCATTCACACGTTCGGTTGCCAGATGAACGTGAACGACACGAACCGCATGGGCGAGGTCCTCGCCGGGCTCTCGTACAAGCCGACGCCGGTGGCAGAAGACGCCGACCTGATCATCCTCAACACCTGCTCGATTCGCGAGAAGGCCGAAGACAAGCTGTTCTCTGCGCTGGGCCGGTATCGCCAGGTGAAGACGCAGCGGGGCGCGTTGATTGGCGTGGGCGGCTGCGTTGCGCAGCAAGAGAAGGACAAGATCTTGAAGAAGGTGCCGTACGTCGACTTCGTCTTCGGCCCCGACAACATCCACAAGCTGGCCGAGATCCTCGACCGGGTGACGAACGAGCGCGAGCGCGTGGTCGAGACGGCGTGGGTCGATTCCGAGCACTACGTCTTCCCGCAGGCCGACCCGTCGACGTCGAAGGGCCGCGTCACCGAGTTCGTGACGGTGATGAAGGGCTGCGACAACGTGTGTGCGTTCTGCGTCGTGCCGCACACGCGTGGCCGCGAAGTCAGCCGTGCGTTTCCCGAAGTGATGATCGAAGTCGCCGCGCTGGCCAACGCGGGCGTGCGCGAAGTGACGCTGGTCGGGCAGAACGTGAACTCGTACCGCGGGGGCATCGGCTTCGACCAGCTGCTGCTGCGCGTCGCTGAAGTGCCGGGCATCGAGCGCGTTCGCTTCACCACCAGCCACCCGCACGACCTTTCGGACGGGTTGATCGAAGCCTTCCGCATCCAGCCGAAGATCGCCTCGCACTTTCACCTGCCGGTTCAGAGCGGCTCGGACACCGTCTTGAAGCGCATGCGGCGCGACTACACGGCGGCGGCGTATCTCGAACGGCTCGCGAAGCTGCGTGCGGCGCGGCCCGGCATCGGCGTGACGACGGACATCATCGTGGGCTTCCCGGGCGAGACCGACGAGGACTTCGAGAGGACGATGCAGCTCACCGAGTCGGTGCGCTACGACAACCAGTTCAGCTTCGTCTACTCGTCGCGCCCGAAGACGTCGTCGGCGCTGCGCGAGAAGGAATGGGGCGAGATCCCGCACGAGATCAAGGTCGCGCGGCTCGACCGGCTGATGAAGGCGCAGAAGAAGATCGCGGCCGAGATCAACGCGCAGCACCGCGGGCAGACGGTCGAGGTGCTGGTCGAAGGCCGATCGAAGACGGACGCGACGAAACGCTTCGGCCGCAACCCTCAGAACAAGGTCGTGAACTTCGAAGGCGACGCGCCGATTGGGGCGATCGTCGAGGTCGCGATCAGCATGACCAGCGTCGGAGCGCTCTACGGCAAGCAGGGTCGCACGGTGCTGGCTCCTGTCGTCGCGATCGCGGACTCCGCGGTGGCTGCCGAGCTGTGCGAAGTCGGCTGAGCGCTGCCGCTCTGGCGGTGGCGTACGCGGGGCTCATCTTCTTTCTGTCATCGCAGTCTTCGTTTCCCGTGCCGCGGCCCATCTGGAGCTTCGACAAGGTCATCCACTTCGTCGAGTACGCCGTGCTCGCGTTTCTCGTCGGGCGCGCGCTGCGGCCGTGGAAGTGGGCGGCGCTGGCGGCAATCGGGATCTCGATTCTGTACGGCATCAGCGACGAGTTTCACCAGTCGTTCGTACCCGGGCGAACGCCGGACCCGTACGATGTCGCGGCCGATGCGGTGGGGTCGATGCTGGGCGCTGCCGTGTTCAGTTTTCACACCCGCCGGGCGTCGCGGGTCGAGCAAACGAGGGGATGACAACCATGGTGAAGAAGATCGCAGTGACGGTGGTGTTGGTCGGGCTGTCGATTACGGCCGCGTGGGCAGGCAGCGTCGACAAGTCGTCGTGCACGTTCAAGGGCAAGAAGCTGTACGGCAAGATCCAGGTCGTCACCGCGTTTCCCGACGTAAAGGTGCAGGTGGTGACCGCGTTTCCCGACGTGAAGGTGCAGAACGTCAACGCGTTTCCGGACGCGTGCGGCAAGTGGCAGATGGTGACCGCGTTCCCCGACACGAAGGTGCAGTTCGTCACTGCGTTCCCCGACGTGAAGATTCAGTACGTGACGGCGTTTCCGGGGGTTCCGTGATTCTGCCGGCGTTGGTCGCGGTGCTCGCCGCTGCGCCTCCGCCGGAACCGAACCTCGAAGCGTGGCTTCAAGATCTACGGGGCGCTGGGGCGCCGAACGTGGGCGCTTCCGTGCGATCGCGTGGGGCGAAGGTCAAGAAAGCGAAGGGTGACGTGCGTGAGGTGTACGCGAAGGTCGCTCCGGGGACGGTGTTGATTCGCACGGGGCGCGGCTTCGGCACCGGCATCGTCATCAACGACAAGGGCTACATTCTCACCAACCACCACGTCATCGCGCCCGCGACGGTGGTCGACTTCAAGCAACAGGTGACGGTCGAGCTGGGCCGCCTGGATGCCGATGGGCTGATGGAAAAAGAGAGCAAGGGCCGCATCGCGTGGGTCCTGAAGTCGGATCCGTTGATCGACCTCGCGGTGATCAAGCTCGATGCGCCGCCGGCCAATTTGACGCCAGTCAAGATCGCCGAGAAGGATCCGGTGCCGGGCGAGCCTGTCTCTGCGCTGGGCAACGGCGGCATCGGGCTGCTGTGGGCGATCAAGGACGGCGAGATCTCGAGCATCGGAAAGCTGGCGACGCACCTCGCGCTGCTGGTCGGCTCTGAATGCCAGGTGAGCACGGACCCCGCGATGGCCGAGGCCTGCAAGAAATCGCGGGTCGGGCTCGAGGCGCAGCGCAAGTCGATGGCCGAACGTGTTCCGGGTCTGGTGATTCAGACGAGCTGCACGATCTCGCCGGGTGACTCGGGTGGCCCGCTGGTGAATCGCGCGGGTGAGCTGGTGGGCGTGAATGCGTTTCTCCGCAGCGACAGCAGCGCGCCCGTGTCGGCCAATTTTCACGTGCACGTGAAGGAAGTGCGCCGCTTCCTCGCCGAAGTTCCCGCCGAGCCGCAGCCGCGCATCGCCCAGCCGTGGGACGGCCTCACGGGCACCGCGGGTCTGATCGACGGCGACGCGGACGGCGTTCGCGAGTCGCTGGTGGTGAAGGAATCGCCGCTGCCCGTCGCGTTCGTCGATCTCGATCAAGACAGCAAGCTCAACAGCTCGGCCTGGCCGGACGGCGTGCTTCGTTCACGCAGCCTCAAGGCCGAGCTGGCCGTGCGGAAGCTGGGCGAGAGGCTCGCGGCTTTCTACGACACCGACGGCGACGGGCGGTTCGAACGCGTTCACCTGCAGCTGCCGAAGGCGAAGGCCGATGCGTTCGAGATCGCCGCCGACGGCACGATGAGGAAGATCGATGGCGCTTTTCCGCTGCTCGATTCTGCGCAGCTGAAGACGGCCGAGATGAAGACGCGCCTGGGGAAGATCGCCGGTACGGTGCTTTCGCAGATCACGGGTGACCCGGCGGTCGAGCTGCCGGATCCTCTGCTCGCGGCCGGCGCGCTGGGCACGCTGTTCGATGGCGACAAAGACGGGAAGTTCGATGTGCTCGAGGTGCAGTCGCTGCAGGGGCTCGTGACGTTGATCGATCTCGCGCAAGGCGAGTTTCCAACGCTGACCAACGGGCGTGCTTCGAAGCTGCTGGCGTCGAAGTCGCTGGGGCCGATGGTCTCGCTCGTCGAACGGGCGAACAAGCTCTGGGCGTTCTACGACACCAACGGCGACAAGAAGCTCGACCTGGTGCTGCTGAGCAACGACACGACCTCGGGTGGGGTGACGGGCGCGTGGAGCTTGAGCGACGTCGGCGCCCTCGACGGTGAACGCCCCGAGCTCATCGGCACCGTCATCGGTCGCGCGCAGCCGGTGTTCGGGTTCAAGCCGGCCGAGGCCGCCCGGTACAACTTGATCCTCAAGAACCTGCGCGTGCCGTGGCTCGCGCCTGCGAAGGGCGGGGCATTTCCGCACCCGATTCTCGACGTAGGTGATTCGATCATCAGCGAGTCGCCGTCGGCGCCCGGGTACCCGAACAGCGTGCTCGCCGTCGAAGGCGCCGGCCTCGCGTACCTCATCGACCTCGACAAAGACGGGCAGAAGGCGAAGGCACCTGGCGCGATCGAAAAGGCCGCCGCCACGTTTCCCGCCGAGTTCTGGTGGGTGCAGCGCGGGAAACACGAGTGGTTCAGCTACGACACCAACCGCGATGGCAAGGCCGATGTGGTGATCTTCCGGCGCGACACGGCGACCAGCGTGCTGCGGGTGAACGAGAAGGGCGTCGTCACTGCGGCGCCTGAGCTCGACAAGGGCCCGCTGGTTCGCCCTGAGCTCTTCGTCGACGAAAAGCACCGCGAAGCGCTGAAGGTCATCGCCGCCGAATACTTCACCGCGAAGTCGCTGGAGTGACACCTCCGTTCGATCGCGTCGCCTTCGTCGCCGCCGATGCGCCGCGGACCCAGGCGATTCGCATCGAGGTGCAGCCCGGCGAAGCGTCGGCTGCGATGGCGTGGTGGCGACAACGGCCGGTGTTGCCTGCGCGGTTCGAGCTGCCCCGCTACGAGCTGCCCGAGCTTCCGACCCTCGATGACGCGTGGACGTTGTGGCTCTACGAATCCGCGGAGCCGCCGGGCAGTTGGGAGGCGATGTGCCGGTACGTCGAGGACGCGCGGCAGGGCCGGTGGACGGATCGCGTGCCGGTCGAGGTGTCGGTGCAGGCTGTGTACCTCGCGCTCGCGCAAGAGGCGCTGCTCGGCGCGAAGAACAGCGCCCGGTTTCTCGAAGAAGTGTGGACCCTGTTCACCGCCGTCGCGGCGCAGCTCGCGGCCGGTAGGTCGCTGCTCGACGACCCGGCGCTGCTCCACGTGCCTGCGCTGCAGCGGCACGTCGCGGCGCTGAAGGAAGACCATCGGCTGTATCTCACCGACCCGTCGCAGCAGCGCGACGTCACGCTGCCGCCGGAGGCCTGCATCACCGGTGGGGCCAGGGCGGCGAAGCTGCTGGTTCTCGTGACGCCGGCGTCGTCACAGTTCAAGCTCTGGGCGCGGCGCGACGGGTTTTCGATGCTGCTGGTTCAACAGCGCGACGGGCTGCTCGTGCTGTCGGTGGATCCGACGGCGCGCGTTCGGCTGTCCGCACTGGCTCCGCTGCTGGGCAAGGCCGACCGGGCGCCCTGGTACGACGGGTCGCGGCACGAAGGGACGTTGATCGCGTCTCCCCTGGACGGCACGCAGCTGAGGGCCGCCGATGTGTTGCGGGTGCTCGGTGGTTGGGCGCGCCTGCGGAAGTCTTCGAGGGCGCCACGGGTCGCCGTCGCGGCAGCGGTGGTTCTGGTGGCCGGTGTTGCGTTCGGCCTGCGCGCGGCTCCCCTGGAGGACTCGAAGGGCGCCAAAGGGGAGCCGATTCCCGCGGCGCAGACCATCTCTTTGCTGGCTGCGGCCGATGGGCCGAAGTCGTTCACCAGCTACGCGCTGGTTGCGGGGGTCT
>JAYUXE010000800.1:0-8946 GCA_043753165.1 Archangiaceae bacterium
CTGCGCCTCGGTGCCGAGAAAGAAGATGGAGCCTCCGAAAAGGCCGAACTGCACGCCGAACTTCACCAACAACGACAAATCGCCGTACGCGAGCGTCTCGAACGTCGCGAAGAAGGCCCCCAGGTCTTTCGTCTGGGCGACCACCTGAGGGAAAGCCAACGCCCCGAAGCCGGACTTCGAGAGCTCGTGCAGCCAGCCGAGGACGATGGCGCGGTACTCGGCGCTGTCGGTGCTGTAGACGGCGCGGTGGTGCGGGTCTTCGAGGAACTTCCGCACGCGCTCACGCGCTTCGGCCTGCGGGCCGTCGAGAACCCGGGCCAACGCATCGACCTCGAAGCCCGGGGGCTGCTGAAAGAAGGTGTCGTCGGGCGCAGTGCCGGGCAGGGCCAGCGCGGCGCCGTCGAGGCCGGCCGCGGCGATCAGCTGTTCGATTTCCCGCACCCGCACGGTGCCGGCAGGGCCACCGGCGTCGGCCATCTGCTGCGCCAGCCCCTTCAGCTGCGTGCGCTGCGAAGCCGAGAGCCGGCCGGCCGACCGTTTTAACGCCCCGTGCACCGAGGCCAGCGCTTCGGCGGTCGGCGGAGGGTGGTGAAGCCATTCTTCCAGCGCCTCACGGATGCGCGGCTTCAGCCACGGCTGCGCGGTGAGCCTTTCAATCAGCACCTCGCGTTCGTCGGCCGTGACGTCGCCATCGGCCCACGCCACATAGAGAAGAGGAAGAAACGGAAGCAGCTCGGGCTCTTCGAAGATGGCCGGGTGGTCCACGCTTAGGGTTTAGCCCGAAATGATCGAAGCTCGCGGCCCATGGCGCACTGGAAGCCGAAGCTGGCGCCCACCACCGATTTGCTTTCGCTGACCCTCACCAACCTCGAGGGCTTCACCGTCTCGCGCGTCGACGGCAACACCACCATCGCCGAGCTCGCGCTGCTCACCCAGCAGCCCGCGGAACAGATCGCCGCCCTGCTCGAACGCCTCGTCGCCGAAAAAGCGATTCTTCCCGACCCCGGCGTCCCGACCGTGGCACCGAGCCCGACGGTGCCGCCCGAGGTGCCGCGGCCGCCCTCGTCCCCGCCCGTCGACGTGGGCCCCGAGGCGACGCCGGAAGAAAACGCGAGCCACCTGAAGCTCTACCGCGAACAGCTGCACGCGCTGCCACCCGACGAACGCGCGCGGCAGGCGGCGACGGCGCACGGCCGGATGTTGTCGGCGTTCTGCTTCGACCCGCAGCCCTCGGTGATTCAGCAGATTCTGCAAAACCCGCTGGCGTCGTTCGAGCAGGCGCGGCTCATCGCCGCGCACCACCCCAACGCCGCGGGCCTCGAGTTTCTCATCTCGCGCCCCGACTTCGCCCGCGATGCGCAGGTGCAACGGCTGCTGCTGCGAAACCCCCAGCTCACCGAAGGCCAGCTGCGGCGGGTGACCAACACCCGGCGCCTGCTCGAGCTGTGGAGGTTGACGGTGAGCCGCGACTCGACCACCCAGACACGGCAGGGGCTGGTGCGAATTCTTCGCTCGAAGTTTCCAACGGCGAGCGCGGAAGAACGGGTCGAGCTCATCTTCACCAGCGAAGGCCGCGTGCTGACGAACCTCGGGGGCGTGCCGATGGACGGCCACACCACGGCGCTGCTCTGTGCACGCACGTACGCGTCGATCATGCTGATTCAGTGCCTCGCCCACTGGGCCGCGACCCCGCCGTCGCTGATCGCCCACCTGTTGAAGCAGCCCATGGTGATGCGCCAGCCCCGCCTCAAGACGATGCTGCACCAGCACCCGAATGCCCCACCCGCGTCGCGGATTTGACGCGTGGTTCGGGTTCATGGGGATGCGGCGAAAGCGCGATAAGTGCGTTTTGGTGAAGTAGGCTGCGTTGGCCCATGCACGTTCGTCGGGGCTCGCGACGGTGCACGAAATGATTGAACGCTCTGGCGGCCAGATCTGGGCGAAGCCCGGCCAGGGCGCCATGTTCTGTTGAACGCTGCCCGTGGCAGCGAGGTGGCCATCACGAAATCGCTGCGCGTATTGATGGTCGAACACGACGAAAACGACTGCCTGCTGTTGCTGCGGCAGCTGTCGAACAATGGCTGCGACGTGAACTACGAGCGGGTGATGACCGCCGCCGCGATGGCGCCGCTGCTGGTCGACGGCCGGTGGGACGTGGTCGTCAGCGACTGCGCAATGCCCGGATTCGGGGCGCTGATGGCGCTCGAGCTGCTGCAGAAGTCCGGGCTCGATCTGCCGTTCATCATCGTCTCGGGCACCATCGGCGAAGAGACCGCCGTCGGGGCGCTGAAGGCCGGGGCCCACGACTCCCTGCTCAAGAGCCAGCTCGCGCGCCTCATGCCCACCATCGATCGCGAGGTGCGCGAGGTGCAGGTTCGCCGCGACAGACGCAACAGCGAGAAGCTGCTGCGCGACAGCGAGCTCAAGTACCGGCAGATCGTCGAGACCGCGCAGGAAGGAATCTGGATGATGAACGGGGAAGGGCAGACCACCTTCGTCAACAAGCGCATGGCGCAGTTGCTGAACGTCGACGCCGACAAGCTGCTGGGCGCCAGCTTCTTCGAGTTCCTGCAGGGCCGCGCGGTGATCGAGTGCCGCGACACCGGCCCGGGAATTTCGCCCGACGTGCTGCGCCGGCTCTTCACACCGTTCTTCACCACGAAGGCACCGGCCGTCGGCACCGGCCTGGGCCTGTCGATTTCGCACCGCATCGTCGCGTCGCTGGGCGGGGAGATTACGGTCGAGAGCGAAGTGGGCAAGGGCTCGGTGCTCCGCGTGACGCTGCCGCCGTCGTCACGCGAGACGGTTCCGGCTGCCGCGACGGCGGCGGTGGTTCCCGAGGTGGTTGCTGCGCCGCGGCGCCCCAGGCTGCTGGTGGTGGACGACGAGCCGATGCTGCTGACCGTGCTGCGCAAGGCGTTGAGCCTGGATTACGAGGTATCGATTACCGAGAGCCCTCAGGCCGCGCTCACGCAGGTCACCGCTGGCGCGGGCTACGACCTTGATCCTCTGGGACCTGATGATGCCCGGGATGACCGGCATGAAGCTCTACTCGCGCATCCTCGAGTCGGCGCCACTCCAGGCCGAGCGCATGGTCTTCCTTCACCGGCGGTGCTTTCACTGCCGAGGCGAACGCGTTTCTCGATCGCGTCTCGAACTTGCGCGTCTCCAAGCCCTTCAACCTCATCGGCCTGAAGACGCTGATCGTCAAACGCATCGGCGAGCTGCCGGTGCTCTGAACTACAGCCGGGCCGTAATCGAGGCTCGAGCGGGGGGCCTTCGAACGGCTGTCACGCAGTTTGCACTTCGGTTCAGGCAGCGGGGTTCAAGGCCGACACCGGAGCGCATGTGAAGACCACCACTTTCACCATCGAATCGCAGGGTTACAACCAGTACCTCTTTCGCCGGGCCCTCTTGCCGAAGCTGGGCTGGGCCGCCGGTGCCGTCGGGGCGTATCTGACGTTGATGGCGTTCTTGAGCTGACTCGATTGTCGTGAACCGCCGGGGCACAGGGTGACCTGTGCGTTGACGAATCTTCCAGAGTGCGAAACACCGTCGCCTCTCGATGAAGGCGATTTCCGAACTCGCGGCCCGGCAATTTGGAGCCCTCAGCCGGACCCAGGCCCTGACCGCCGGCTTGAGCAGCAGTGGCATCGCACGAAGGCTTCAAGCCCGCGCGTGGCGCCCCGTCGATGACGGCGTCTACGTGGTCGATGGCACCACCGCCTCGTGGCTGCAGCAGGTGATGATCGCCACGCTCGCCACCCGCGGTCTGGCTTCCCACCTCACTGCCGGTCGCCTGTGGAAGCTGGTGTTGCCGCGCGGCTCGACGGCGGTGACCGACGTCATCGTCGCCGCCGAACGCCGCCCGCGATCCACCAAGGTCATTCGCGTTCACCGCGCGCGCGCCGACGTCGAGTCGTGGCGGGTAGAGATCGACGGCATCCCTGCGTCGGATCTCGGCCACACGTTGCTGCAGCTGAGCGAGGTGCTCAGCGCCCGTGAGCTCGAGCTTGCCGTCGATTCGGCGAGCGCGATTCACCCCTCGATTCTCTTCTGGCTCGCCGACACGCTGGTGGCTTCGCGCCGCGGCCACACGTCGTCCGTCGTTTTCCGCGAGCTGCTCAGCGAGCTCTTGTCTGACGGGACGCTGGATCAAGACGTCGCCGCGCTGCTGAAGGCGAACCGCCTGACGCCGACCTTTCGCAACCACCTCGGCGTCGATTTCGTGTGGATGCCGCAGCGCGTGGTGCTGCAGACGTTCAACCATGTCGACCACGGCCGCGGCGCAGAGCTCGATGCCCTGATTCAGCAGGGCTACGACGTGCTCATCACCCATGACCGCGAAGTGAAGTCGCGGCCAAAGGCCCTGATTGAACGGCTGAAAGCCAGGCTCTGAGATTGGGTGGACAATGCCGCACAACCGGAGAATATTTCTCCACGGTGCGACGGACTCCCAAAGAGCTGGATGCGAGCGTCGATGGCCTGGTGGCCCGGTGCAAAGCGGCCGGCATGAACATGACCCCGCAGCGGGTGGGCATCTACCGCGCGTTGCTCGAGTCGTACGACCACCCGAGCCCCGAGGCGCTGTTCGAGCGCGTGCGCCCCGGCATGCCGAACATCTCGCTGGCGACCATCTACAAGACGCTGGACACGCTGGTCGCGCTGAAGTGCGCGTCCGAGCTGCCGTCGACGGGTGACACCAAGCGCTATGACGCGAACATGGATCACCACCACCACCTCGTCTGCCGCACGTGCGACGCGGTCGAAGACTTCGACGACGAGCAGCTGTCTCAGGTAAAGCCGCCCCGCCGCCTGAACGGCTTTCAGCCCGAGTTCGTCAGCATCCATGTTCACGGCGTGTGCCGCCGCTGCAGCACCTAGAAGCGCAGTTCAACCCCGAAGCCGATTGGAGAACCGACCATGGCCAACCTCAAGGGCAGCAAGACGCATGAGAATCTGAAGGCGGCATTTGCCGGTGAGTCGCAGGCGAACCGCCGCTACCTGTATTTCGCGAAGGTCGCCGACGTCGAGGGCTACCCCGAAGTGGCCGCGAACTTCCGCGAGACGGCCGAAGGCGAGACAGGCCACGCGCACGGCCACCTCGATTACATCAAGAAGGTCGGCGATCCGGCGACGGGGCTGCCGATGGGCGATTCGAAGCTGAACCTCGTCGCGGCGATCGCCGGCGAGACGCACGAGTACACGGACATGTACCCGGGCATGACGAAGACGGCGCGCGACGAAGGCTTCCCGGAAGTCGCCGACTGGTTCGAGACGCTCGCGAAGGCCGAGAAGAGCCACGCGGGTCGCTTCCAGAAGATGCTCGACACCATCAGCTGACCAAGCGTCCCTGACGTTTCGAGGCGGTCTGTTTCTTTCCGAAGCAGGCCGCCTTTTTTCATTTCGTAGAAGTGAGGTGATTCGTGGCCGACTCGAAGAAGCCCCTGTCGTACGCGCCGTCGGTGGGCCTGACCTACGACACGGAAGACCCGAAGTACTTCGACGGCGCGATGCTGCAGAAGGAGCTCGATCGTGTCTTCGAGGTCTGCAACGGCTGTCGCATGTGCTTCAAGTTCTGCGACGTCTTCCCCGACCTCTTCAAGCTGCTCGACGACGACGTGCACGAAGGTGACGTTCACAAGCTGAAGGTCGAAGAGACCGATGACCTGATGTCGCAGTGCTTCCAGTGCAAGCTGTGCGAAGTGCAGTGCCCGTACACGCCGCGCGACAACCACGAATACCAGCTCGACTTTCCGAAGCTCGTGCACCGCTGGGCCGCGCAAGGCCACCGCAACGAGGGCGGCGACCTGCGCGACGCGGTGCTCGGCAACCCCGACCTCGCCGGCGGCATGGCCCGGATGTCGATGGGCCTCGTCAACGCGGCCAACAAGGTTCCCGCCCACCGGCTGCTGATGGAAAAGGTGCTGGGCGTGCATCGCGAAAAGCTGCTGCCAGAGTTTGCGGCCACCACGTTCGAGAAGTGGGCGAAGCAGCAGGGCAAGGTGACGGGCGTGGGCGCCGAAGTGGTGCTCTTCCAGACCTGCTACGTGCAGCACAACGAGCCGCAGATTGGCCGCGACGCCGTCGAGGTGCTCGAGCACCAGGGCGTGAAGACGGCCTGCGCAGAAGGCCTCAAGTGCTGCGGCATGCCGGCCTGGGAACATGGCGACCTCGAGACGTTGCGCGCCAACGCAAAGCACAACCTCGACATCCTGATGCCGCACGTGGACGCGGGCGCGAAGGTGCTCGCGGTGAACCCGACGTGCGCGATGGTGATGCGCCGCGAATACCCCGAGCTGCTCGCGAAGGAAGATCGCCCGCGGGCCGAGAAGCTCGCGAAGGCGGTGATGGATCCGGGCGAATACCTGTGGGGCATTCGAAAAGAGCCGCGCTTCAAGAAGGACTTTCGAAGCTCGCCGGGCGCCGAAGTCAGCTACCACGCGCCGTGTCACTTGCGAGCGCAGGCGGTCGGCTTCAAGGGGCGCGACCTCATCGGGCAGATTCCCGGCGTCCGCGCGAACTCGGTGCTCGAGTGCTGCGGCCACGACGGCACGTACGCGATGAAAGTCGAGAGCTTCGAGGCCAGCGCGCGCATCGGGAAGAAGGCGTTCGAAGAGATGAAGGAAGGCGAGGCGCAGGTCTGGGTGACCGAGTGCCCGCTGGCCGCGACGCAGTTTCAGCAGCACGCGGGCGTGAAGCCGATGCACCCGCTGAGCGTGCTCGCGAAGTCCTACCGGCCTCCCGACCAGGGCGGCTTCCCGACCCCGATTCCGAAGAAGGAAGAGCCATGACGAACGCCGTGACCCGCGCCGAAATCGTCGACTTCGAGACCTACCGCGAGGAACGCGAGACCTATCGCCCGAAGGTGATGGCGATCAAAGCGCCGCGGCGCATCCACCTGGGCAAGAACCTGACGTTCCTGTTCGAGAACCACGAGACCGTGCGGTACCAGGTACAGGAAATGATGCTGGCCGAGCGCATCGTGAAGGAAGCGGAAATTCTTCACGAGCTGACGACCTACAACGAGCTCCTGGGCGGCCCTGGGGGCCTCGGCGCCAGCCTGTTGATCGAGATCGAAAACGAGGCCGAACGAAACGAGAAGCTCAAGGCCTGGCTCAAGCTGCCGCAGCACCTGTACGTGAAGCTCGAAGACGGCTCGAAGGTCCGCGCCACGTACGACGCGCGGCAGGTCGGCGAAACCCGCTTGAGCTCGGTGCACTACCTGCGCTTTCCCGTGCAGGGGAACCTGCCGGTGGCGATCGGCGTCGACCTGCCCGAGCTGGTGCTGGAAGCGCCGTTCACCGCCGAACAGCGGGCGGCGCTTCAGGCCGACCTGGCTCAGCCGTTCACTTCGACCTGAACCGTCTGCGGCTTCAGGTGGCTCGGGCCCGGCGCGGCCGTGGTTATTCCGCGTCGACGATCGACGCCCCACCCGTAGCCTCGATGCTGCGCTGGCCGGGCTTGCCCGACACGTACAGCGAGGTGCCACCCGTCAGGTCGGCGTTCAGCGTCGACGACGCGAACGCATGAACTTCCGAAGCGCCCGAGCCTTCGACGCTGACGATGGCCGCCGTCACCTGGCGCACGCCGACTTCCGAAGCGCCCGACGCGCTGATGTCGATCTTCCCGGCAGTGCCGACCGCGTCGATGTTGCTCGCGCCCGACGCTTCGACCGACAGCGTCTCGCATGCGAGGCCCGTCACCTTCACTTCGCTCGCGCCCGACGTTTCCAGCGCGCACGACTTCGAGGCCGTCATCTGCGCGGTGATTCGCGAGGCCCCCGACGCTTCGACCGAGTCGAGTTGCGGCGTCACGATGGTCGCTTTGACGGTGCCCACGCGGGTGAAGAAGACGCCCTCTCTCTCGAGCCACACCTTCAGCTCGCCGTTCACCACCTTCGTCTTCACGTACGGAAGCACCGCTTCGTCCGCGTCGATGCGCACCGCCGTCGGGCCGATTGCCACCGTCGCTTCGATCGCCGACGAAATCTCGACGGCGTGAAAGTCATCGACCTTCGGGCCGGCGGTGGCCTGCTTTCCCGTGGGGGAAACGGTGACGCAGGCAGCGGCGAGCAGCAGCGGAAGAAGTTTGAGCATGCGCAACGTACGTACCTCGCCTGCCACCCATTGCGTCCGATGTACGTATGAGCACTGCAGTGTGCGAGGCCCGCGCGTGACACGCGTCCGAAGCTCGCATTGCCCCATCGCGCGGACGCATCGATTATTCCCGACATGCTCCGCAACCGAAGCGCACCGGTACGCGGGCAGGCGCTCGTGATGTTCGCGATGTTCTTGCTCGTTTTGGTGTTGCTGGTGATGGCGACTTTGAGCCTGAGCCACCTCACCCACCAGAAGATGGAAATGCAGGTCGCCAGTGATGCGGCCGCGTACAGCCAGGCAGTCGCGACGGCGCGTGCGTACAACTCGGTGGCCCTGCTCAATCGCGCGCAGGTCGCGACGATGGTCGCGCTCACGGGGGTCGACAGCGCGGTGAGCTTTGCGGGCAGCTATCGCGCGGCGCTGAACGCCACCTGGTACAGCTACTGGGACGAGTTCGACGCCGAGTACTGCGGCGGCGCGATGATGCCAAACAACGCCTCGTTTCCGACCAAGTTCTGCGAAGGCGTTCGCTCGCAGATCATGTCTTCTGATTGCCCGCGGGCCGCGCACGGCATGGACGCGATCGATCGCAACTTCTGTTACGGCGAGTCGTGCCGCATCAAGCTCGAGATCACCGGCTACGGCGCATACGGCAACGCGGGCAAAGACGAGCTCGACACCGCGCGGCTGCCGCTGGTCTACAAAGAGTTCGAGCGCGTGAAGGGCATCTGGCAGGCGCTCGACGACGCCGCCGGCATGCAGGCGCGCAGCGTTCAATCGGAAGCGTCGGCGTACCACGGGCTGCAGGCGGCGGCGCTGGGCGCGGCGCAGGCAAAGCTCGCTC
>JAYUXE010000801.1:0-3914 GCA_043753165.1 Archangiaceae bacterium
CGCCAGCCGGGCCGCAATCGAAGCCGGGCCAGCGCTTTCTCGAACCCCTCGTGCTGGCGGCGTGGCCACAAGATCCGGCCCCGGTCTTCCTTCAGCGCCTCGACCTCGGCCCCGCCGAGCCGCAGCAATTCTTTCTCGACCTCGAAGTTCTCGCCGGCCGCGTCGATGCGAAAGAAGCATTCGTCGATCGGCAGGTCGAGCGCAGACGGATTTCGAAGAAACTCGAGCCACGAGACGACCTGCGCCGGCGCGTAGCCCTGCGTCGCAAGCGCCGCCTGAAAGAGAGACACCCGCCGGTTCTCGGGGTTGCCGAGAATGACGAACGGCTTCTTCACCGCTGCAGGGCCGTCGGCCGCGAGCGCGTGCACTGCGTCTCGTACGCCCGAAGCCGCGTCACATAATCTGCCCGCTGCGCCGCGGAAGCGTGCACCAGCAAATCGAGCGCGTTGCGTTGCCGTGCCGCTGCTTCCGGGCAACGCCCCGCAGCAGCCATCGTCGCCGCCGACGTATCGACCATTGCCGCCGACCACGGCCGCAACGCCGCCGCTTTCTCAGCCAGCCGCATGCCTTCGGTCTTGTCTTCGTACAGCGTCGAGTACCAGGCCAGTGTGTTCAGCAGGCCCGGATGATCCGGCGCGAGAGCGAGCGCGAACTGCAATGTCTCGCGTGGATCGTCACCCTCGCGCCCGACGATCGACGCCATCAACCCCCACGCCTTCGCGCTCTGCGGCAACGTCTGCGTCATCTGTTGCACGAACGCGCGCGCCGCATCCGGGTCCGACAACAGCCTTGCCTTCAATACCAGCGCGTCGTCATTCCTGGCATCGAGCGCCAGCGCCGTGTCGAGCTCGGCCGTGGCCGCCGTGCGCCGGTATTCGAAGTCCAGCGGGCTCGACTGCAGCAACAGCTCGGCGCGGGTCGAATGCAGGGACGACGCATTCACGGGCACCGGCGCGGCGTGGCCCTGCTTGAACGCGAAATCGACCTTCTGGAATTTCAGCTGCCGCTTCTGCAGCGCCGCCAAAACCTCGGCTTCGATCAGCTCATCCGTCGTTCCCGTGAAGCTGCGCGCCCACGCCGCCTTTGGCTCTTCGCCCCTGACGATCGCGCGGTGCCACAGCTCGAAGCTCTCGGCGTACGTGTTCTGCAGATACGAGACGAACCACCACGCCCACGCGGCACGCTGCGCTGGCGAATCATCCTGAATCGTCCAATCCCACAGCTGCGCGAGCGTCACCGGCGCGCCCGACAAATCGTCCGGCCCGACCGTGCCCGGCGGCTTCCCGAACGTCACCGACGCGCCGTCGACCTCGAACGACTCGAGGTACTCCGCCAAGCCTTCGGACAACCACCGCGGCGCGCGCGGCATCTGCCAGGCGATCAGCTGGTGGGCGAGGTGATGCGCGATCACCTTTCGGAATTCCGGCGTGTGCAGCCCGACGATCGACGTCACCAACATCGGCCCGTTCGAGGTTTGCGCGATGAGCCCCGGCACCGCGCCGAAGTCCTTCAGCGAGGCAGCGTCTCGATAGACGAGCACCTCGAGCCTGTCTTTCGGAGCCGCCGCTGGCCAGTACGCCAGCATCGCCGCCCGCATCGCCTCGAGCCCGTGCGCCGCATCGAGGGCCGACGCTTCGTCCAGCTGCGCGCGCAGCCGGAAATGATCCGTCTGGATCTCGGACCAGTCACTGACGTCCGCCCCCACGATGGCCTGGGGGGTGACGCAGCCAGAAAGGCAAACCAGAAAGACGGCCGCGCGCCGCAAGTTACATCGCGTCCATGCCCGGCATTTCTCCCACGGGGCGCACGAGCACGTCGCGCGGCTTGGCGCCGTCGGCGGCTCCCACCAACCCATCGCGTTCCATGCGTTCGATCATCCGGGCCGAACGGTTGTACCCGATGCGCATCTTGCGCTGCAGCATCGAGATGCTCACCGAGCGCATCTCGCTGACGATCGCGACGGCCTGGTCGTACAGCTCGTCGGAAAGCTCGTCGTCTTCGCCGCCGTCGGTCGCGCCGTCTTCTTCGCGGGCCTTGAGAATCGACTCGTCGTAGACGGGCTTGCCCTGCGCCTTGAGGTGATCGACGGCGCGTTTGATTTCCGTTTCCGACACGTAGCAGCCGTGCACGCGCTGCAGGTGCGCGCTGGTCGGCGGCAGGATGAGCATGTCGCCCATGCCGAGCAGCGCTTCGGCTCCGACGGTACCGAGCACCGTCATCGAGTCGGGCTTGCTGCGCAGCATGAACGTGATGCGCGTGGGGAAGTTCGCCTTGATGACGCCGGTGACGACGTCCGTCGACGGACGCTGCGTGGCGACCATCAAATGAATGCCGGCCGCGCGCGCCATCTGGGCGAGGCGGGCCACCGAGGTCTCGACTTCCTTCGACGCGACCATCATCAAGTCGGCGAGCTCGTCGATGATGACCACGATGTACGGCAGCTTCTTCTTCGCGGTCTCGGCGTTGCTGCTCGCTTCGGCCGCGGCTGCGGCGGCCAGCGCGGCGGCTTCGGCCTCGGTCGGCTCATCGACCCGAATCTCGGCTTCCTTCTCGGCCTCTTCCAGATTCGCCGCGACGTCCGTCGACAGGCCTTCGCGCGGATCCTCGAGCTCTTCTTTCGGAGCAGCGACTCCCATCTCAGACGACGGCGCAGCCGCTTCGACCGGTGCGTGAGCCGACTCGTCCGCCACATCGACGATCAAGAGCTTGCGGCGCTTCTTTTCCGCGGGAGGAGGCGCAGCCGCTTCGACGACCGGCGCAGCTTCGACCACCGGCTTCGGCACAATCTTCCCTTCGATGACGGGGCCCGTGCCCGCGGCCACCGGCTTCTTCGTTTCGGCGTCGATCATCGCGTTGTAGCCAGCGATGTTTCGCACGCCGGCTGCCGCGAGCAGCTTGTACCGGCGCGTCATCTCGTCCACCGCCCACTGCAGCGCGATGGCCGCCTTGCGCGGATCCGTCACGACCGGCAGCAGCAGGTGCGGAATTCCCTCGTACACCGAGAGCTCGAGCATCTTCGGGTCGACCATGATGAAGCGGACTTCTTCCGGCGTGCTCTTGAGCAGGATGCTCATGATCATCGCGTTCACCGCCACCGACTTGCCCGAGCCGGTGGTGCCGGCGATCAGCAGGTGGGGCGCCTTCGCGAGGTCGAACACGTACGGCATGCCTTCGATGTCCTTGCCGAGGCACATCGTCAGCCGCGAGGTCGACTTCTGGAAAGCGTCCTGTTCGGCGATCTCTTTCAAGAACACCGTCTCGCGATCCTTGTTCGGCACTTCGATGCCGACGACGCCCTTGCCGGGAATCGGCGCCACGATGCGAACGCGCATCGCTTCCATCGCCATCGCGAGGTCGTCCGACAGCGACGCGATGCGGGAAATCTTGATGCCCGGGGCCGGCTTGAATTCGTACATCGTCACGACGGGGCCCGGGCGAATCTCGACCACGTCGCCGTCGATGCCGAAGTCGCGCAGCTTCGCCGACAGCTTCGCCGCCGTAGAAAGGTACGCCTCTTTGTCGACCGCGACCTTCTGAACCGTGTTCGCCTCGAGCACATCCATCGGCGGAGCGACGAAGCTCTTTCGATCACCGACGAACTCGAACTGTTCCTGCACCTTCTTGGTCGGCTTCGGCGGCGCCTTGGGCTCGACGATGATCGGCGTCCGTGCGAGCGCGGCCGACAGCGCCGTCGCCGCCGGAGCTGCCGCAAACGCAGGCGTCGACTCGGCCACCGGAATAGAGGCGATCTCTGCGGCGTGCGGCGGCATCGACTCGAACGCCTGCGGCGGGGCGGGGGGCGGCATCACGATCGCGGGAGCCGCGCGGCGCGGAGGCGGATTCGACGCCATCGCCGGCTGAATCATCGAGTTCGTCACGGGCGTCGGCGCTTCGCTGTGCATCGGTGCAAGCTG